>DASUPQ010000551.1 GCA_036280995.1 Actinomycetota bacterium
GGCCTAAGCGGGGCCGACCAGGAGCGCCTCGCGCTCCTGGAGAAGTGGGGCCGTGACATGAGCGGGTATGCCATCGTCCAGTCAACCCGGCCGCAGACAGTCTCCTACGCCCTCACCGATTCACCGGTCGGCCAGCTCGCCTGGATCGTCGAGAAGTTCAAGGAATGGACCGACCCAAGCGCCAGCCTGCCTGAAGACGCTGTCGACCGCGACCTGATCCTCACCGACGTGTCGGTGTACTGGCTGACCGGCACGGCCGGCTCGGCGGCCCGCATCTACTACGAAGGTGCCCGCACCTGGGGCCAAGCCCGGCCGAAGTCTCCAGTGCCCACCGCGGTGGCGGTGTTCCCCAACGACCTCACCATCCGGCCCCTGGCCGAACGCGACCACAACGTGGTGCACTGGGCCGAGTTCAGCCGCGGCGGGCACTTCGCCGCCATGGAAGCACCCGACCTGCTGGTCGGCGATGTGCGGGACTTCTTCCGCCAGTTCCGCTGACGCCCCAGCCGGACCGCAAACCCGGCGGTTCAGGCGACGGCTGGGCCTCGTCCTGGGACGGTGTCCTCCCCGGGCGGGCTGTTGCGGTGCAGCGGCGGCGGCGGTTCGAGCAGCTGGCGGCGGAGGTCTTGGCGCTGCCGCAGTCCGGCGGCGGTCATGTGAACCCGCGCAGCCCGGGGGCCCCGGTCGAGCACGGGCATGAGTCTGGTCACCCGTGCCGAACAGCGCCGAGGCCGTCGGCGAAGCTCACAGCTGCCTCGGTCATGGCCTGCCGGGAGACCACCAGGGGCAAGCTTGCGGCTGGGGTCGGGGATGCCAGCGCCGCGATGAGGCTCGCTTCGCCTGGTTCGGAGCCGCCATTAGTCCTTGAGCTGCATGATGCCGAGGGCGTTCTTGCCCGGGTCGATGATCCAGGCCATCCAGGCGAAGCCGAGGTCGGCGATCCCGTCCTCGGTCTTGAGGCCGGGCAGGTCGTAGTCCTCGACCTGGACCCCGCGGGAACGGAGCTCGGCGACCTCGGCTCGCAGGTCCGGGACCTGCCAGGACACCTGGGTCTGCTCGTCGGCCGTGCCGACGGTGCTCTTGGTCACGTCCAGGTGGGTGCCGCCACCGCACCTGAACACGATGGCGTCGTCGTTCTCGGTGAGGATCTCCAGCCCCAGCCGGTCGTGGTAGAACTCACGCGTCGCGGCCAGGTCCTTGGCCAGCAGCACCGGGGTGATCGGATGGTCACCGAGCATGGCGTCTCCTCCCGTTGTCCCTTCTGCGAGCCTAAGCTGCCATCTGGCAGCACAGTCTTGCACGGCTGTCTGGCCCACCGGGTCGCCTGCCTCGATCGCGCTTGACCGCGACCAGGGGAAGGGCCGGCTCACAGGTCTTGGACCCGGCCGCCAGATCCGGTAGCCGGGGCCAAGACCATGCCGACAGTCGACGGCTAGATAGCGACGGCGCGCGAAGAGTCGCCCGTGGGGGAGGTATGGGCATGAGCGATGCGGCAACCCGACCGCCGAACGTCCCGCCGCCGTGGTTTGTGCACACGGCCTGGCGCGCTCATCGCGCGCTCTACCGACTCAGCGGCGGCCGATTCCTGTGGACCACGTCGAACCGGCGCGGCTGGGGTGCGCTGCGCCTCACGACCATCGGGCGGAGGTCCGGGCAAGAGCGCAGCGTCATCATCGGCTACGTCGAAGACGGCCCCAACCTCGTCGCGCTCGCGATGAACGGCTGGGACGAGGGCCATCCCTCGTGGTGGCTCAACCTCGAGGCGCACCCGGACGCCGTCGTTCGATTGGCGGGCCAGCATCCGCGCCCGGTACGGGCACGCCCTTCTGTGGGGCAGGAGCGTGATCGGCTGTGGCAGCGCTGGGTCGCGGTCGATCCGAAGCTGGACGCCTATGCCGGCCGGCGGTCGACCGAGACGCCCGTGATCGTCCTCGAACCGCGCGACGGGACCGCTTGACACCGGGCGATGACGTCCGCCCTGATTAGGTAGACGAAGAGAACTCCAAAGGGAGCTGCTTCGTGATGCCGCTCCAGTGCATCGCTCCGGTACGA
>DASUPQ010000552.1 GCA_036280995.1 Actinomycetota bacterium
TGGGGATGGTCTGGAGGCCGGCCAGGAAGATCACCATCAGCGTGCCCATGTTGCGCCAGGCGGCCATGGCGATCAGCGACGGCATCGCCCAGGTGGTGGACTGGAGCCAGTTGGGGCCGTCGATCCCGACCCGGCCGAGCACGGTGTTGAGCAGGCCGCTGTCGGGCTGGAGCAGGAACCGCCAGACCACGGCCACGGCCACGATGCTGGTCACCACCGGGGTGTAGAAGCCGACCCGGAAGAAGGTCCGGAAGCGGTCGATGCCCGAGTTGAGGGCCACGGCCACGGCCAGGGCCAACCCCATGGTCAGGGGGATGCCGACGACCACGAAGTAGGCGGTGTTGAAGGCCGAGCGCAGGAAGCGCTCGTCCGACAGCAGCTTGGTGTAGTTCTCCAGCCCGACCCGGTTGACGGCCAGGGGGTTGCGGAGGTCGCGGCTGGTCAGGTCGGTGAAGCTCATGGTCAGCGAGGCCAGCACCGGGCCGGCCATGAAGACCAGGAACAGCACCATGAACGGCAGGGCGAACATCCAGGCGGCCAGGGTGTGCCGACGCCGGACGGCGGCGGAACCCCGGCGGGTCCCGCCGCCCCCCTGCCGCGCCGGGGCGGGCACGGCGGCCATGTCAGTTCCCCAGACCGATGGACGCGGCCTGGCTCTGGATCGCCTTGGTGGCGTCCGCGGCCGAGCTGGTGCCCTTGAAGACCTTCTCCGCCTCGCCGTCGACGATCGAGGCGACCTGCTCCCAGGTGGCCACCGCCGGTGGCGCCTTGGCGTCCTGGAGCTGCCGGCTGAACACCTCGAGGTTCGGGTCGGAGGCCAGGCTGCCGCCCTCCCAGGCGGCCTTGGCCGCCGGCAGGTCCTTGGAGGTGTCGTACCAGCGCTGCTGGACCTCGGGCCGGCTCAGCCACTGGACTTCCAGGCGCCGTCGCGGTTCTTGGCGTCCTTGAACACGGCCAGGTTGCCGCCGCCCACGAACGAGGTGCCGGTCTGGTCCTTGGGCATGACGGCCAGGCCGAGCTGGTCGTCGGTGACGCCCTGGTCCTTGACCAGTCCGACGTGCCAGGGTCCGGAGAAGAACGACCCGAGCTCGCCCTTGGCGAACTTCGACTCGATCTCGCCCGGCTGCAGCGGGGTCGCCTGCGACAGCTTCTCGTCGTAGAAGCCCTTCTGGAACTCGAGCGCCTCGCGCCACTGCTCGGTGTCGAAGGTGTACTCGGTGGGGTTGGCCGGGTCGTTGACCATGTTGCCGCCGGCCTGCCAGACGAACGGGGCCAGCGTCTGCCAGGTGCCGGGGTCGGCCGGCTGCAGGTAGATGCCGTGCTTGGCCCCGCCCCTGTCCTGGAGCG
This sequence comes from Actinomycetota bacterium, assembly GCA_036280995.1. Lineage (NCBI taxonomy): Bacteria > Bacillati > Actinomycetota > Actinomycetota bacterium. Next base: position 1,348 of record DASUPQ010000552.1, read on the forward strand.
CCTTGGCGAAGGTCTTCAGCTCGTCCCAGGTGGTGGGGGCCTGGACCCCGGCCTTGGCGGCCAGGTCCTTGCGGTAGTAGAGGACGCGGGTCTCGGTGTACCAGGGCACGCCGTAGGGGGTGCCGTCGACCACGACCGTGTTCCAGGGGCCCTCGAAGAAGTCGCCCGCCTGCAGCAGGTCGGCCGGGACCGGGTCGAGCCCGCCGCCGCCGGCGAACTCGCCCATCCAGGTGGTGCCGATGAGGCTGACGTCGGGGGTCTGGCGGCCGGCGATGGCGGTGGCGATCTTGTCGTGGGCGCCGTCCCAGGGCACGGCCGTCACCTTGACGGTGGCGTCGGGGTTCTCCTTCTGGAACTCGTCGGCCAGCTTGGGCAGCAGCTCGCCCTCGGTGCCCATGGCCCAGACGGTGATCTCACCGGTGGCCGGTCCCTCGGCGATCGCCGTGGACTGCTCGGCGGCGCCCTCGCCGCCGCCCTCGTCGCGGCCGCAGCCGGCCAGCGCCAGGGCGGCGACCAGCAGCATCGCCCCGATGGTCCTTCGAGCGGTCATCGCTCCTCCTTGTGGTGGTGCCCGCAGCTGTCGCGGACGATGAGGCGGGTCGGGAGCAGTTCCTTGACGGCGGCGGCGCGGCGGCCGGCGATGCGCTCGTCCAGCGCCCGGGCCGCCCAGGCGCCGAGCTGCCGCATGGGCTGGCCCACGGTGGTCAGGGCGGGGCGGGCGTGGCGGGCCGCCAGGATGTCGTCCCAGCCGGTCACGGCCACGTCGCCGGGGACCGACAGGCCGAGGTCCTCGGCGGCCAGCAGGGTGGCCAGGGCCCGCTCGTCGTTGCCGCAGACGATCGCGTCGGGCCGGTCGGGCGAGGCCAGCACGGCGGCGGCGGCCGTCCGGGCCGAGTCCTCGTCGGAGGCGCACAGGACGGGCTCGGCCGGCGGCAGGCCGTGACGGGCGAGCACGGCGCAGACCCCGGCCCAGCGTTCGGAGACGTCGAAGGAGTGGCCGGGGTCGCCAAGGAAGGCGAGCCGGCGGTGGCCGTGGGCGAGCAGGTGCTCGGCCAGCCGCTCCGCGCTGGCCGTGTTCTCGGTGGCCACGGCGTCGGCCCCCTCGACGTCGCGGCGGGCCAGCAGGACGACCGGGAGGCCGCCGGCCACGAACGAGCGGACCGTGTCCTCGCCAACGGTGGCGTCGAACAGGGCAAGGCCGTCGACCCGGGAGGTGAGCGCGCGGACGGTCGCCTCGGGGTCGGCCTGCTCGCGGGTGGAGAGGATCAGGACGCTGCGGCCCAGCCGGGAGGTGACCTCCTCGTAGCCGAGCACGACCTCGGCGAAGTAGGGGCCGGACAGGTCGGGGAAGACCACCCCGTTGGCGGCGTGGCGGCGCTCGGCCAGGGAGACGCCCAGGCGGCTGGGGACGAAGTCGAGCTCGTCGACGGCGTGCTCGACCCGCAGCCGGGTCTCGTCCTGCACCGGGGCCGACCGGCGCAGGACCCGCGAGACGGTGGCGATCGACACCCCGGCCAGGCGGGCGACGTCGTAGATGGTGGCGGGCATCCCGTAAGCGCTTTCAGCCGACGGTGGTTGTAAGCGGCTTCAGCGTGCCCGCCCGGGTCTGCGGGCAAACACCGGGATCTACCGGATGGGCTGGACCTCATAGCCGGCGCGCTCCAGGTCGGCGACGATCTCGCCGGAGTGGATGGCGTTGCGGGTCTCCAGCGTCAGGCGGATCTCGACCTTGTCCAGGTCCAGGTCGAGGCCGGAGCGGTGGTGCTCGACCGAGAGGACGTTGAGGCCGAGCCCGGCCACCTCGGCGGTGAGGGCGGCCAGGTTGCCGGGGGTGTCGTCGATCACCAGCCGCAGGGCCACGTAGCGGCCGGCCGCGGACAGGCCGTGGTCGATCACCTTGGTCAGCAGCAGCGGGTCGACGTTGCCGCCCGACAGCAGCGCCACCACCGGCCCCGTCCCGCCCACCCTGCCGGCCAACACCGCCGCCAGGGCGGTCGCCCCCGACGGCTCGACGACCGCCTTGGCCCGCTCCAGCAGCAGGAGCAGGGCCTGGCTGATCTCCTCCTCGCCGACCAGCACGACGTCGTCGACGTGGGCGCGCACGTGGGCCAGGGTGAGCGGCGACGGCGACTTGAGCGCGATCCCGTCGGCCATGGTGTGCAGCCGCTCCAGGCGGACACAGCGGCCGGCCTCCAGCGAGGCGGCCATGGACGGGGCGCCGGCCGCCTGGACGCCCACGACACGGACGCCGGGCCGGACCGCGGCCAGGGCGGCGGCGACCCCCGAGATCAGCCCGCCCCCGCCGATGGGCACGACCACCGTCTCGGCCTCGGGCGCCTCGGAGGCCAGCTCCAGCCCGATGGTCCCCTGGCCGGCGATGATCAGCGGGTCGTCGAAGGGGGGCACCAGCACCGCCCCCTCGGCGTCGCCGAGGGTGCGGGCGCTGGCGATGCAGTCGTCGACGGCGTGCCCGCTCATCCGGACGGTCGCCCCGTAGTTCCGGGTCGCCTCGACCTTGGGCAGGGGCGCGTTGACGGGCATGAAGATGGTCGCCGGATGGCCGGTGAGCTTGGCCGCCAGGGCCACCCCCTGGGCGTGGTTGCCGGCCGACCCGGCCACCACCGGGGTGCCAGGGGGCAGCCGCGAGATCCGGTTGTAGGCCCCGCGGATCTTGAACGAGCCGGTGCGCTGGCGGTGCTCGGGCTTGAGGATCACCGGCCGCCCGGCCAGGACGCTGAGGGTCTCGGAGCGGTCGACCGGGGTCTGGCGGATCACCCCGGTGACCCGTTCGGCGGCCGCGCGGATGTCGTCGATGGTGACCAGGGTCTGGTCGCCACCCGCCGGCGGGTGCTCAACTACACGCGTGCCCATTTCCGGATGACAATACCCCCAGTCGAGCAGTCGACGAGGAGGTCTCCATGGCCAAGTCCAAGGCATCCACCCCGCACGAGGCCATCGAGGCCGAGGAGTCGGCGACCACCAAGATGAAGAAGAAGCCGTACGAGGAGGAGCTGGCCCGCCTCCAGCTGGAGCTGATCAAGCTCCAGGAGTGGATCAAGCACGCGGGCCTCAAGGTGGTGGTGATCTTCGAGGGCCGGGACGCCGCCGGCAAGGGTGGAACGATCAAGCGGATCACCGAGAGCCTCAACCCCCGCATCTGCCGGGTGGTGGCCCTGGCCGCCCCGACCGAGCGCGAGCGCACCCAGTGGTACTTCCAGCGCTACGTCTCCCACCTGCCCGCCGCCGGCGAGATGGTCCTGTTCGACCGCAGCTGGTACAACCGGGCCGGGGTCGAGCGGGTGATGGGCTTCTGCACCGAGGACGAGTACCAGGAGTTCCTCCGGTCCTGCCCCGAGTTCGAGCGCATGCTGCTGCGCTCCGGGATCATCCTCGTCAAGTACTGGTTCTCGGTCTCCGACGCCGAGCAGGAGCGCCGGTTCCAGCGCCGCATCCAGGACCCGACCCGCCGCTGGAAGCTCAGCCCCATGGACCTCAAGTCCCGCGAGATGTGGGTCGAGTACTCCCGCGCCAAGGACAACATGTTCCACTACACCGACACCAAGCAGTCCCCCTGGTGGGTGGTGGTGGCCGACGACAAGCGCCGGGCCCGCCTCAACTGCATCAGCCACCTGCTCGAGCAGGTCCCCTACGGCGACCTGACCCCCGAGCCCATCAAGCTCCCACCCCGCCGCGACGACCACGGCTATGTCCGGCCCCCCATGAGCGACCAGACCTTCGTTCCCGACCGCTACGCCTGAGCGGCCGGTGGGTCAGGCGACCCGGACCTCCTGCTTGGCGCGGAGGAGGCCGTAGTGGATGCCGTCGGTGAGGGCTTCCCATGAGGCGGTGACGATGTCGTCGGAGACGCCGACGGTGGTCCATTCGGCGTCGGGGTCGGCGGAGGTGACCAGGACCCGGGTGACGGCGCGGGTGCCGGCGCGGCCGTCGAGGATGCGGACCTTGAAGTCGACCAGGCTGACGTCGGTGAGCTCGGGGTGGCGGGGGGCCAGGGCGCGGCGGAGGGCCTGGTCGAGGGCGTGGACGGGGCCGACGCCCTCGCCGACGGCGAGGACCCGCTCGCCGTCGACGAGCAGGCGGACGGTGGCCTCGGAGACGTCGGTGCCGTCCTCCTTGCGCTCGACCATGACCCGGTAGCCCTCCAGGGTGAAGGGGGGGTCGAAGGTGCCGGCCTCGCGGCGGACCAGCAGCTCGAAGGAGGCGTCGGCGACCTCGAAGGCGTAGCCGCGGTGCTCCAGCTCCTTGACCCGGTCAAGGACTCGGGCTCCGAGGGCCGGGTCGGCGTCCAGGTCGAGCCCGAGCTCGCCCGCCTTGGCGAGGACGTTGGAGCGGCCGGCCAGCTCCGACACCAGCACCCGGGCCTTGTTGCCGATCCGGTCCGGGTCGACATGACTGTACGCATCGGGGCGGCGGGCGATGGCCGAGGCGTGCAGCCCGGCCTTGGTGGCGAAGGCGGCCGCGCCGACGTACGGCTGGCGGTGGTCGGGCGGGAGGTTGGCCAGCTCGGCGATGGCGTGGGCGGTGGTGGTGAGGGCGGCCAGGCGGTCCTGGGGCAGCAGCTGGAGGCCCTGCTTGAGCTCGAGCCCGGCGACGATGGCGAACAGGTCGGCGTTGCCGCAGCGCTCGCCGTAGCCGTTGGCCGCGCCCTGGACGTGGCGGGCGCCGGCCTCCACCGCGACCAGGGAGTTGGCCACGGCGCAGGCCGAGTCGTCGTGGAAGTGGACCCCGACCCGGATCCCGGCCGGCAGGGCGGCGGTGACCTCGCGGACGACCCGGGCCACGGTGGTCGGGAGGCTGCCGCCGTTGGTGTCGCAGAGCACCACCGTGTCGGCCCCGGCGGCCGCGGCCGCCTGGACGACGGCCAGGGCGTAGGCGGGGTCGGCGGCGTAGCCGTCGAAGAAGTGCTCGGCGTCGAAGGTGGCCCGCCGGCCCGCGGCCGCCATGCGGGCGATCGAGTCGGCCACCATGGCCAGGTTCTCGTCCAGGGTGGTCCGCAGGGCCTCGGTGACGTGCAGGTCCCAGGACTTGCCGACCAGGGTGACGATCGGGGCCTTGCTGTCCAGGAGGGCGTTGAGGTTGGGGTCGTCGTCGACCCCGCGGCCGGGGCGGCGGGTGGCCCCGAAGGCGGCCAGGGTGGCGTGACGCCAGGGCAGCTCGGCGGCGCGGGCGAAGTACTCGGCGTCCTTGGGGTTGGACCCGGGCCAGCCGCCCTCGATGACGTCGACGCCGAGGTCGTCGAGCAGGCGGGTCACCCGCAGCTTGTCGGCCACGGTGAACTGGAGGCCGACCTGCTGCGAGCCGTCGCGGAGGGTGGTGTCGTAGGTCTCTACGTGGTCTGGTGCGGGCATGGTTGGCAAAAGGGGGGCTCCTGGCTTGGGACTACGCGACCGGTTCGACCCAGTCGCGGTAGCGCTCGTCGCGGCCCGTGGTGGCCGCCGTGAAGACCTCCTGGAGCCGGCGGGTAATCGGGCCCGGGTCGCCGAGGACCCGGTCGTCCACCTCCCGGATGGGCACGACCTCGGCGGCCGTGCCGGTGAAGAAGGCCTCGTCGGCCAGGTACAGGTCGGTGCGCACGAGGTCGGTCTGGCGGACCTCGATGCCCTCGCCCTCGGCGATCCTGATGATGCTGTCGCGGGTCAGCCCGGCCAGGCAGCCGGCGGCCAGGGGCGGGGTGTGGAGGACGCCGTCGCGGACGGCGAACACGTTCTCGCCCGACCCGTCGGTCACGTACCCGTTGGGGTTGAGCAGGATGCCCTCGTCGTAGCCGGCCTTGACCGCCTCGGCCTTGGCCAGCGAGGAGTTGATGTACTGGCCGGTCGCCTTGGCCGCGGGCGGGATGATGTTGGGGTCGAGCCGCCGCCAGGAGCTGATCTTGGCCCTGACCCCGGTCTCGGACGCCTCCTCGCCCAGGTAGGCCCCCCACGGCCAGCAGGCGATGACCATGCTGATCGGGGAGTTGAGCGGGTTGAGGCCGATCTCCCCGTAGCCGAGGAACACCAGCGGGCGGATGTAGCAGGCGGGCAGGTTGTTCATGGCCACCAGGTCCTTGGTGACCTTGACCGCCCCTTCGAGCGAGACCGGCGGCTCCATGTGGTAGATCTTGGCGCTCCGGTACAGGCGCTTCATGTGGTCGGTGAGCCGGAACACGGCCGGGCCGGCGTCGGTGGCGTAGGCGCGGATGCCCTCGAACACCCCCCAGCCGTAGTGGAGCGAGGGGGTGAGGACGTGGACCCGGGCGTCGTCCCAGTCCACGTACTCCCCGTCCATCCAGATCTTGCCTGTCGGTGTGATCGGCATCGTCGCCCTCCTTAGGTTGGGGACCCGCCGCCCGCGACGGCGGTGGCGATCCGGTCCCCGAGCGCCCGGGTCGAGTATCCCGCAGCCCCTGGCAGGGCCGCTACGGCCCCGGCCTCGACCGCGGCCGCGGCCTCCCGCTCCCCCAGGTGGTCCAGGAGCAGGGAGGCCGAGAGCACGGCGGCCACCGGGTTGGCCCGGCCGGTGCCGGCGATGTCGGGCGCCGACCCGTGCACGGGTTCGAACAAGGAGGGGGACGAGCCTGGGTTGAGATTCGCGCTGGCCGCGGTGCCGAGGCCGCCGGCGATGGCCGCGCCCAGGTCGGTGAGGATGTCGCCGAACAGGTTGTCGGTGACGATCACGTCGAAGCGTCCCGGGTCGTTGACCAGGTACAGGCAGGCGGCGTCGGCGTGGGCGTAGTCGAGGGCGACCCCGGCCTCGACGGCCACCGCCCGGGCCGCCCGCTGCCAGAGGTCGCCGGCGTGGACGAGCACGTTGGTCTTGTGGACGAGGGTGAGCCGGCCGGCCCGCTGGCGGGCCTTGGAGGCCGCATAGCGCAGCACCCGCTCGACCCCGGCCCGGGTCTCGATCGAGGTCTCGGTGGCGGCCTCGGCCGGGCCGCCCCGGTGGACGGTGCCGCCCGCGCCCACGTACACGCCCTCGGTGTTCTCCCGCACCACCAGCAGGTCGATGTCGTCGGGCTTGACGTCGGCCAGCGGCGACGACACCCCCGGGTAGAGCCGCACCGGTCTCAGGTTCACGTAGAGGTCGAGCTCGAAGCGGAGCCGCAGCAGCAGGCCCCGCTCCAGCACCCCCGGGGGCACGTCGGGCCGGCCGACGGCCCCGAGCAGGATGGCGTCGACCGCGCGCAGCTCCTCCAGGACCGCGTCGGGCAGGGCCTCGCCGGTGCGCCGCCAGCGGTCGGCCCCGAGGTCGTAGTCGACCCAGTCGAGGCCGAAGCCGAAGCGCGCCCCGGCCGCCTCGGTGGCCTTGCGCGCCTCGGCCACGACCTCCGGCCCGATGCCGTCCCCGGCCAGGACGGCGATGCGGTAGGCCCGCCGCGTCGGCAACTCAGGCCTCCGTGCCGAAGACGCGGCCGAGGGCGACCCGGCCCTCGGACTCCTCGGCCGGGGGCTCGGGCACGGTGGGCGACGACGCGGCGGCGTCGGCCTCGACGTCCACGCCGAAGACCCGGGCCATGGCGGCGTGCGCCTCCTCGGGATTTGCCTGTTGCCTGGGTCGCCTGGTCATGCCGGCACCTCCGAACTGCTTGGTGTCCGCCTGCGGCGGACGCTCGTTCCGCTGCGGTCGCCGCCGGCGACCGCCTTGTTGACGGCCTGCAGGTAGGCGCGCGCCGAGGCCTCGACCACGTCGGTGGCCACGCCGCGCCCGGTTACTCGGACCCCCTCGTGCTCGACCTGCACGGTCACGTCCCCGAGGGCGTCGGTGCCGCCGCTGACGGCCGAGACGTGGAACTCGACGAGCCTGGCGTCGACCCCGACCGCCTTGGCGATGGCGGCGCAGGCGGCGTCGACCATGCCGTCGCCGATGGCCGACTGCTCGACCACCCCGGCGTCGTGGCTGAGCCGCACGGTCGCGGTCGGCGACATCACCGTGCCCCCGGCCACCTGGAGCCCGACGAACCGCCAGGCGGCGTCGTCGGCCAGGACCTCGCCGGCGACCAGGGCCTCCAGGTCGACGTCGGTGATCCGGGGCTTGCGGTCGGCCAGCTCCTTGAACCGGGTGAAGGCCTTGTCCAGCTCCTCGCGGCTCAGGTCGAAGCCCAGCTTCTGGAGGGCGTCGGCCACGGCGTGGCGGCCCGAGTGCTTGCCGAGCACGATCCGCGACCCGGCGTAGCCCAGCTCGACCGGGTCCATGTGCTCGTAGGTGGTCCGCTCCATGAGCACGCCGTGCTGGTGGATGCCGGACTCGTGGGCGAAGGCGTTGGCCCCCACGATCGCCTTGTTGGGCTGGATCGGGTAGCCGGTGAGGAGGCTGACCAGCCGCGACGTGCGGGCGATCTCGCGGGTGTTGACCTCGGTCTTCACCCCCAGGGAGGACTGGTGGGTGCGCAGGGCCATCACCACCTCCTCCATGGAGCAGTTGCCGGCCCGCTCGCCGATGCCGTTCACGGCCACCTCGACCTGGCGGGCGCCGGCCTGCACGGCCGAGATCGAGGCGGCCACGGACACGCCCAGGTCGTCGTGGCAGTGGACGCTCCAGACGGCCCGGTCGGCGCCGGGGGTCTCGGCGATCAGCCAGGAGACGAGCTCGGAGAAGGCGTCGGGCAGCATGTAACCGACCGTGTCGGGGACGTTGCAGGTGGTGGCCCCGGCGGCGATGGCGGCGGCGTAGACCTGCTTGAGGAACTCGGGGTCGGAGCGGGTGGCGTCCTCGGCCGAGAACTCGACGTCGTCGGTGTAGCCCTTGGCCCGCGCGACCGCGCCCTCGGCCGCGGCCAGGACCTCGGCCGGGGTCTTGCGCAGCTTGTGCTCCATGTGGATGGGGCTGGTGGCGATGAAGGTGTGCAGCCGGGCCCGGCCGGCCGGGGCGAGCGCCTCGGCGGCCCGGTCGACGTCGCCGGGGGCGGTCCGGGCCAGGGCGGCGATGGTGGCTCCCTTGACCCGCTCGGCGACCGCCCGCACGGCCTCGAAGTCGCCCTGGCTGGCCTGCGGGAACCCGGCCTCGATGACGTCGACGCCCAGGCGGGCCAGCTGCTCGGCGATCTCTACCTTGGCCTTGGCGTTGAGGTTGATGCCCGGGGCCTGCTCCCCGTCGCGCAGGGTGGTGTCAAAGACGATGATCTGCTCGGGCACGGCCGGCGACCTCCTTGTGGGCTCCGCTTCGCTTCCGTTTCCTCCTGCCCGCCTCGAGGCACTCCGTGGGGCGGCCGGCGTAGGCCGCCCCACGGCAGCGGAGGATCAGAAGAAGCGGCGCTCCGGAGATCGTCCGGGTCATGCGCCTGCTCCCGTCTGGGCGAGCTGGACGAAGGTCGCCTCGTGGGCGCCGATCTCCCGCTCCACCCGGTCGAGCACGCCGGCGGGGATGCCGGCGTCGACGGTCAGCGCCATCAGGGCCTCGCCGCCCTGCTTGCGCCGGCCAACCTGCATCTGGGCGATGTTGACGCCGCTCTCCCCCAGCAGCGTCCCGACCCGGCCGATCACGCCCGGGCGGTCCTCGTAGAACAGGAACGCCATGTGCCGGGCCGGGGCCATGTCGACGGCGATGCCGTTGATGGCCACCAGCCGCTCGTGGTCGCGGGGGCCGACGGTGGTGCCGGCCACCCCGACCGGGCCCCGGGAGCCCTCGCCGGACAGGGTGATCAGGTTGACCCAGTCGCGGCTGTGGCGGGTCTTGGACTCGGTGACCTCGATGCCGCGCTCGGCCGCCAGCAGGGGCGCGTTCACGAAGGTGACCGGCTCGTGGCAGACCGGGCCGAGCATCCCCTTGAGGGCGGCCAGGGTCAGCACCCGGATGTCCTGCTCGACCAGGGCCCCGACGTAGTCGATCTGGAGCCGGCCGCCGCCCACGGCGCTGGTCCGACCGCCCGGCCCGCCGCCGGCCAGGGCGGTGTAGAGCTGGCCCAGCTTCTCCACCAGGGGCAGGAACGGGCGCAGGGCGTCGGGCACCGGGCCGGCGTCGACGTTGACCGCGTTGGGCACGAACTGGCCGGCCAGGGCGAGCAGGAGCTGCTCGGCGATGGTGATGCCGGCCTTGTCCTGCGCCTCCGCCGTTGAGGCGCCCAGGTGCGGGGTGACGACGACGTCGTCCAGGTCGAACAGGGGGCTGTGGGTGGTGGGCTCCTCGGTGAACACGTCGAGGGCGGCCCCGGCCAGCTGGCCGTCGCCGACCGCCTTGGCCAGGGCGGCCTCGTCCACGATCCCGCCCCGGGCCGTGTTGACCAGGCGGGCCCCGGGCTTCATGGCGGCCAGCTCGGCCTCGCCGATCAGGCCGGTCGTCTCCGGGGTCTTGGGCAGGTGGATGGTGACGACGTCGGCCCGGCCCAGGACCTCGGCCAGGCTGGCCAGCTCGACCCCCATCTGGGCGGCCCGCTCGCGGCTGACGAACGGGTCGTAGGCGAGCAGCCGCATGCCGAAGGCGTTGCAGCGCTGGGCGACCAGCGCCCCCACCCGGCCCAGGCCGACGATGCCGAGGGTCTTGCCGTACAGCTCGGTCCCCTGGAAGCGGCTGCGCTCCCAGCGCCCCTCGCGCAGGGCGGCGTGGGCCTGGGGGATGTTGCGGGCCTGGGCCAGGATCAGGGCCACGGTGTGCTCGGCGGCCGAGATCACGTTCGACTGGGGGGCGTTGACGACCATGATCCCGAGCCGGGTGGCCGCGGCGACGTCGACGTTGTCCAGGCCGATGCCGGCCCGGGCGACGACCTTGAGGTCGCGGCCGGCCTCCAGCACCTCGGCGTCGACCCTGGTGGCCGACCTGACCACCAGGGCGTCGACGCCCCCGATCGCGCCCAGCAGCTCCTCGCGGGTCATGGCCGCCCGCGCGTCCACCTCGTGAGCGGTGCGCAGCAGCTCAACGCCGGCGTCGGCCAGCGGCTCGGCGATCAGGACTCGGGCCATGTGCTCGACGTTACCCCTGGTCCCGGAGCCAGGACATCATGCGGCGCAGGGGCTTCCCGGTCTGCTCGATCGGGTGGTTGGCCCCGGCCTCGCGCATCCGGGTGAAGTTGGGCCGGCCCTGGTCGTCCTCGGAGACCCACTCGCGGGCGAACGACCCCGACTGGATCTCGGCCAGGATGCGGCCCATCTCCGCCTTGACCCGGTCGTCGATGACCCGGGGGCCGCGGCTGTAGTCGCCGTACTCGGCCGTGTCCGACACCGAGTAGCGCATGCCGGCCAGGCCGCCCTCGTACATCAGGTCGACGATCAGCTTGAGCTCGTGCAGGCACTCGAAGTAGGCCACCTCGGGCTGGTAGCCGGCCTTGGTCAGGGTCTCGAAGCCGGCCTGGACGAGCGCGGTGGCGCCGCCGCAGAGCACCGCCTGCTCGCCGAACAGGTCGGTCTCGGTCTCCTCCTGGAAGGTGGTGACCAGGGCCCCGGCCCGGGTCCCGCCGATCGCCCGGGCGTAGCTCTTGGCCAGGTCCCAGGCCTTGCCGGAGGCGTCCTGGGCGACGGCGACCAGCACCGGGGTGCCCTGGCCGTTCTCGAACTGGCGCCGGACCAGGTGGCCGGGGCCCTTGGGGGCGACCATGGCCACGTCCACGGTGTCGGGCACCTGGACGTAGCCGAAGTGGATGTTGAAGCCGTGGGCGAAGAACACGGCGTCGCCGGGGTTCAGGTTGGGGGCGATGTCGCTGGCGTACAGGTGCCGCTGCACGGTGTCGGGGACCAGCACCATGATCAGGTCGGCCCAGGCCGACGCCTCGGCCGGGCTGGTCACGGTCAGCCCGGCCGCCTCGGCGGCAGCCCGGCTCCTGGAGCCCTCGGCCAGCCCGACCCGGACCTCGCAGCCCGAGTCGTGCAGGGACAGGGCGTGGGCGTGGCCCTGGGAGCCGTAGCCGAGCACGGCGACCTTGCGGGACTGGACGAGGCCGAGGTCGGCGTCGTCGTCGTAGTAGATGGTGGCCATCTCGGAGGTGCCTCCTTCGGGAGCGGTTCGCGTCAGGCGGGTCGGGCCACGCGAAGCGGCTTGTCGGTGATGCCCTTGCCGCCGCGGGCCAGGGCGACCCGGCCGGTGCGGGCCAGCTCGCGGATGCCGTACGGCTCGAGCAGCTCGAGCATGGCCTGGACCTTGGGCGGGCTGCCGGTGGCCTCGATGGTGAGGGCGTCGGGGCCGACGTCGACGATCTTGGCCCGGAACATCTCGGCCAGCTCGATGATCTGGTAGCGGACGGAAGGGTCGGCCTTGACCTTGACCAGGACGAGCTCGCGCTCCACGGCCCGGTCCGGCTCCAGCTCGACGATCTTGAGCACGTGGACCAGCTTGTTGAGCTGCTTGGTGACCTGCTCCAGGGGCCGCTCGGCGCAGTCGACGACGATCGTCATGCGGCTCCGGCCCGGGTCCTCGGTCGGCCCGACGGCCAGGCTGTCGATGTTGAAGCCGCGCCGGCTGAACAGCCCGGAGATGCGGGCCAGGACGCCGGGCTTGTCCTCGACCAGCACCGAGATCGTGTGGGTGCTCATGAGATGCGCACCTCCCGGCGGGTCGCCGCCGCCTGCTCCTCGGGGGAGAACTCGGGCCCGAGGATGATCTCGTCGTTGGGGCGGCCGGCCGGGACCATCGGGAAGACGCCTTCGTGGGTGTCGACCCGGAAGTCCACCACCACCGACTGGTCGTCGGTGGCCAGCGCCTTCTCCAGGGTGGCGTCGACGTCGGTGGCCCGGTCGCAGCGCAGGCCGAGCGCGCCGTAGGCCTCGGCCAGCTTCACGTAGTCTGGGCACTCGAAGCCCAGGTGCACCTCGGAGTAGCGCTCGTCGTAGAACAGCTCCTGCCACTGGCGGACCATGCCCAGGTGGCCGTTGTTCAGGATCAGGACCTTGATCGGGATCCGCTCGGTGGTGCAGGTGGCCAGCTCCTGGGCGGTCATCTGGAAGCAGCCGTCGCCGTCGATCGCCACCACCAGCTCGTCGGGCCGGCCGACCTTGGCCCCCATGGCCGCCGGGACGGCGAAGCCCATCGTGCCCAGCCCGCCCGAGTTGATCCAGGACCGGGGCCGGTCGAAGCGGAAGTGCTGGGCGGCGTACATCTGGTGCTGGCCGACCCCGGCCACCACCACCGCCTCGCCGCCGGTCAGGGCCGACACCCGCTCGACCACGTGCTGGGGCTTGAGCGGCCCGCCGTCCTGCTGGTCGTAGCGGAACGGGAAGCGCTGCTTCCACTGGGCGGTGGCCCCCCGCCAGGCCTCGGTGTTGCCGGCCCCCTCGGCCGCCACCGCCGCCTTGTAGGCCGCGGCCAGCTCCTCCACCACCAGCTTGACGTCGCCGACGATGGGCACGTCGGCGGCGCGGTTCTTGCCGATCTCGGCCGGGTCGATGTCGGCGTGGACGATCCTGGCCTTGGGGGCGAAGGTGGCCAGGTTGCCGGTGACCCGGTCGTCGAAGCGGGCCCCCAGGGCGACCAGCAGGTCGGCCTCCTGGAGGGCGGCCACGGCCGCGTAGTTGCCGTGCATGCCGGGCATGCCGAGGGCCAGGGGGTGGCTGTCGGGGAAGGCCCCCCGGGCCATCAGGGTGGTCGTGACCGGCGCCCCGGCGGCCTCGGCCAGCTCCCGCAGGGCGGCCTCGGCGCCGGCCTTGGTCACGCCGCCGCCGACGTACAGCACCGGGCGCCGGGCCTCGCGCAGCCACGCCGCCGCCTCCCGGACCCGCTTGCCGTTGGGCCGGGTCACCGGCCGGTAGCCGGGCAGGTCGGTGGTGGACGGCCAGCTCCACTCGGTGGTGGCCTGGAGGATGTCCTTGGGCACGTCGACCAGGACCGGGCCGGGCCGGCCGGAGGCGGCGATGTGGAACGCCTCGGCGATGGCCCCGGGGATCCGGTCGATGTCCAGCACCAGCTCGTTGTGCTTGGTCACCGGCATGGTGATGCCGGTGGTGTCGCACTCCTGGAAGGCGTCGGAGCCGATCGCCCAGCTCGGCACCTGGCCGGTGATGGCCACCAGCGGCACCGAGTCCATGTAGGCGTCGCACAGGGCGGTGACCAGGTTGGTCGCCCCCGGACCGCTGGTGGCCATGCACACCCCGACCCGGCCCGTGGCCCAGGCGTAGCCCTCGGCGGCGTGGCCGGCCCCCTGCTCGTGGCGGACCAGGATGTGGCGCACCGACGACTCCCGCAGCGGGTCGTAGGCGGGAAGGATGGCCCCGCCGGGAAGGCCGAACACGACCTCGACGTCGCAGGCTTCCAGGCTGCGGATGAGCGATTGGGCGCCGGTGAGCTTCACGGTTGCTCCCAGGGGTTCGGTGGTCTCCGGTGGTCGGGCAAGAAAAAAACCTCCTGCCCGAGGGCGTAGGAGGTTCCGCGCGGACCCGCCTGTGGCGGCGGCATCCGCGCTAGTCGATAAGTACCAGGGTGATCTGGGGCGGCATCAAGCTTCCTGTCGCGGGGTGACGTTCACGTTTCTGGGATGGTACCGACCGTGTCAAGCTCAGGTTGGCGGTCGGCCGGACCGCCTCGTCGGACAGTGGCCGGGCCAGGACGAAAAGGCGTAGTAGGCTTCGGGTATGCGCGCACTCGTTGCCGACCCGACGGCCTCCCCCGCCCTGTCCCTGGCCGACGTGCCCGAGCCGGCACCCGGCCCCGGCGAGCTCCTCCTCGACATGGAGGCGGCCTCGGTCAACCGGGGCGAGGTCCGGTCGGCCGGCAAGCAGCCGCCGGGCACGGTCATCGGCTGGGACGTCGCCGGGACGGTGGCCGCCCTTGGCGAGGGCGTGACCCAGTTCGACGTCGGCGAGCGGGTGCTGGCCCTGTCCCCGGGCGGCGGCAGCTTCGCCGAGCGGGTGGTCGTCCCGGCCGAGTGGACCGCGCCGCTGCCGACCGCCTGCGACTTCCTGACCGCGGCCACCCTGCCCGTGGCCGGGCTGACCGCGGCCGGCATCCTCCGCCTGGCCAGGGCCCACGCCGGCGACCGGGTCCTGGTCACCGGGGCCGCCGGCGGCGTCGGCCAGTTCACCCTCCAGCTCGCCCTCCAGGCCAGGGCGACCGTGACCGGCCAGGCGGCCAGCGAGGAGCGTGCCGCCGCCGTCCGCGCCACCGGCGCCGAGGCCCTGGTCCACCCCGGGGACGGCTCCCCCGTCGACGGCGAGTTCGACGTCGTCCTCGACGGCATCGGCGGCCCCATGGTCGGCCCCCTGCTGGACGCCACCGCCCGCAACGGCCGGGTGGTCATCTACGGCAACTCCGCCGACGCCCCCTCGACCTTCCGGGTCGAGGCCTTCTACCCCAAGGGCATCAGCATCCTCGGCTTCCGGGTGTTCACCAGCGTCCCCTCCACCCAGGCCGTCAAGGACATGGCGTCCCTGGCCGACCAGGCCGCCGCCGGCACCCTCGAGGTCAAGGTCCAGGCGACCGCCCCCATCGCCGACGCCCTCCCCCTGATCCGCGACCTCTACGACCGCAAGGTCACCGGCAAGGTCGTCATCACCCGCTAGACGGTCACCGGCGGCACGCCCAGCTTCGGCGTCCGGCGCGGGACTAGGCTGGCTGTGGACCGGCGCATGGAGGTGGCTGTGGAGGACAACGGGCACGTCCCGGTGGTGGAGGTCCGCGACCTGGTCAAGCGGTACCGCAAGGCCAAGGTCAACGCCGTCGACGGGGTGAGCTTCACCGTCCGGCGCGGCGAGGTGTTCGGGCTGCTGGGGCCGAACGGGGCCGGGAAGACGACCACGGTGGGGGTCCTCACCACCCGGGTGCGGCGGACCGGGGGGACGGCCAGCGTCAGCGGGGTGGACGTCGGTGTCCACCCGGTGCGGGCCCGGAGCCTGGTCGCGGTCGTGCCCCAGCGCAACAACCTCGACCGGTCGCTGTCCATCCGCCAGAACCTCCTCTTCCACGCCGCCTACCACGGGGTGCCGGCCGGCGAGCGGGCCCGGCGGGCCGACGCCCTGCTGGAGGAGTTCGGGCTGGCCGACCGGGCCGACGACAAGCCGGACATGTTCTCCGGCGGCCAGGCCCAGCGGGTCATGGTGGCCAGGGCGCTGATGCACGCCCCCGAGGTGCTGTTCCTTGACGAGCCGACCACCGGGCTGGACCCGGCGGCCCGGCTGTTCGTCTGGGACCGGGTCCGGGACCTGCGGGCCAGGGGGGTGACGGTGGTGCTGACGACCCACGACATGGACGAGGCGGCCGCCCTCGCCGACCGGGTCGGGATCATGGACCACGGCAGGCTGCTCGCCCTCGACACCCCGGCCGCCCTGACCCGCGGGCTGCCCGGCCGGACCACCCTGGAGGTGGCGGTGACCCTCGACGGCACGCCCGCCGAGGACCTGCTGGCCGAGCTCGGCACCCTCCACGGGGTGGAGCGGGTCGAGCCGGTGGCCGCAAGTGGGGAGGTGCGGGCCCGGCTGTACCTGGCCGGGGAGGCGCCGCTGCTGGTGGCGCCGGTGGCGTCGGTGGTGGCCGGCCACCGGGCGCAGCTCACCGAGGTGACCATCGGCACCCCCAGCCTGGAGGACGTGTTCATCGCGCTCACCGGGAGGGCGCTGCGGTGACCACGGTGAGCACCACGGCCAGCCCGGCCAGGGCGTTCCTGGCCGTGCTGTGGCGCGACCTGTACGTGACCGGCCGCGAGCTGCCCGTGTTCCTGGCCCAGGTGGTCCTGCAGCCGCTGTTCCTGCTGTTCGTCTTCGGCAAGGTCCTGACCGACCTGGGGTTCGCCCAGCCCGGCTACACCCGCGTCCTGTTCCCCGGCATCGTCGCCCTGACCGCCTTCGTCACCGGGCTCCAGAGCACCGCCTTCCCGCTGGTCATCGACTTCAGCTTCACCAAGGAGATCGAGGACCGGCTCCTGGCGCCGCTGCCCGTGGGGATGGTGGCGGTCGAGAAGGTGGTCTTCGCCAGCCTCCGGGCCCTGCTGGCCGCCCTGGTCATGCTGCCGATCGGGGTGCTGGTGCTCGGCTCGATCCCGTGGCGGCCCGCCGGCCTCCCGCTGTTCGCGACCGTGCTGGTGCTCGGCTGCCTGGCCGGGTCCTGCCTGGGCATGATCATGGGCACGGCCGTGCCGGCCAACCGCATCAACGTCATGTTCGCCCTGGTCCTGACCCCGCTGCTGTTCACCGGGGCCAGCCAGTACCCGTGGGCGTCGCTGGACCACCTGCCCTGGTTCCAGGCGCTGACCGCCTGCAACCCGCTCACCTACGTCAGCGAGGGCATGCGGGCGGCGATGGTCCCCGACATCCCCCACATCCCGCCCTTGGTGTCGGTGCTGGTCCTGGCCGTGACCGTCGCGGTGGCCCTGGCCATCGGCATCCGGCTGTTCCTCCGCCGGGCCGTCGACTGAGGCCCGGCGTTCAGCCGGGCCGGGTCGGGCGGCGGCGCGGGGCGGCGGCCGGGGCCGGCTCCGGGGCGGGGGCCGGGGTGGAGAGGATCCGGCGGAGGGCGGCGAACAGCTCGGTCGGGGAGGCGGTCACGGCGGTGGCGCCGGCGTCGAGGGCGTCCTGGCGGTCGAGCTCGACCCGGCGGGCGCTGGTGTAGACGAGCACGGGCTGGTCCTGCTCGGCCTCGTGGAGCTGGCGCAGGAGGGCCAGGCCGGCGTGGGAGCGGAACTCGCCGTCCTCGGCCCGGCCCATGTCGGTGACGATGGCGCGCACGCCCCGGCGCAGGGAGAGGACGTCCATGGCCTCGGCGGTGGAGCGGGCCATGAGCACCTCGAGGCCGTCGTCGCGGAGCTTGGCCAGCTCCAGGGCGTTGCCCTCGGGGTTGTCGTCGACCCACAGGATGGTCGCGCGGCCCTGGTCGGCGCTCCCGCCGGCCCCGGCCTCGGCGCCGGCGGGAGCGGCGGGCGGGGCGCCGGGGGCGGCCGGCGGGCCGGCGTCGTCCCGCTGGGCGAGCTGGGCCGCCAGCTGGGTCTGGAGGTCGGTGACCTGGCGGCGGAGCTGCTCGGCGGCGTCCTCGATCGACAGCTCGACGCCGCCGATCCTTACCGTGAAGGCGCGGGTCCGCATGGCCTTGCGGAGGTCGGCGACCACGCCGGGGATGTGGGGGATCACCCGGATCAGGACCACGGCGACCAGCAGCGGCCACAGCAGGCTCCCGACGGCTTCGATGATCCTGGCCGCGGTCATCGGGTTCCTCCTCGGGCTGCATGCGGGAATGTCGCGACCGGCGGCCGCATCCTGATCGTGGGCCGCGCCGCCGGTCAAGGCGGAGTAATTCGGGTGCGACCGCGGGGCCCGCGGCCCATGCTGGGCCCATGGACCTCGAACTGCTTGGCTGGGACGGCGGCTTCGCCGACCTGTTCGCGCCCTGGGCGGCCGCCGGCCACCGTCCGGGGCGGGTGGCCGCCGCCCACCGGGGTGGCGACCTGGTCGCGACCGGGCAGGGCGAGGCGCTCGCCCAGGCCACCGGCCGGCTGCGCCACCTGGCCGGGCCCAGCGTCGCCGGGCTGCCGGCGGTCGGCGACTGGGTGGCGCTCCGCGACGGGCGCATCCACGCCGTGCTCCCCCGCCGCACGGCGGTGACCCGCCGGGCGCCCGGATCGGGGGCCGGCGAGCAGGTCCTGGCCGCCAACGTCGACCTGGTGCTGGTGGTGGTGGCCCCGGGACGTGACGCCAACCCGCGCCGGGTGGAGCGGCTGCTCGCCCTGGCCTGGGAGAGCGGCGCCCAGCCGGTGGTCGTGCTCGGCCGGGCCGACCTCTGCCCCGACTGGGGCACCGACGTCGGGACCGAGCTGGCCGGTCTGGCCGCGGTCGCCCCGGGCGTCCAGGTGCTGGCCCTGAGCTGCTACACCGGCGAGGGAGTGGACGAGATCGCGGTCATGCTGGACCCTGGCCGCACCGCGGTCCTGCTCGGCTCCTCCGGCGTCGGCAAGTCGACCCTGGTCAACCGTCTGGCCGGCCGGGACCTGCTGGCCACCGGCGAGATCAGGGACGACGGCAAGGGCCGCCACACGACCACCACCCGCCAGCTGGTCCCGCTGGCCGGCGGTGGCCTGATCATCGACACCCCCGGCCTGCGCGAGCTCGGTCTGTGGACCGGCGCCTCGGGGACCGCGGCCGCCTTCGACGACATCGAGACCCTGGCCGCCGAATGCCGCTTCGACGACTGCCGCCACCGGACCGAGCCCGGCTGCGCGGTCCTCCAGGCGCTGGAGGACGGCCGGCTGCCGGCGGAGCGGTTCACCGCCTGGGAGAAGCTGCAGCGCGAGCTGGCCTGGGCCGAGCGGCGCGCCGACCCCCTGGCCGCCGCCAACCGGCGCCGCCAGATCCGCGCCCTGAGCAGGTCGGTCCGGGCCGGCTACCTGCAGCGCGGGCGGGACTGACCGACCCGGTCAGGGGGCGTCGCGCTCCAGGCCGGCCTCGGCCGCGCCGGCCTGGAGGGCCTCGAGGCCGAAGGCGTCGACCGGGCCGAGGGCGCCGGTGGCGGCCAGGCCGTGGCCGGCCGCCCGGCGGGCGCCCCAGGCGAGCAGCCGGGCCGTGAGGGTGTAGGGGTCGGGGCCGCGCAGGCGGACCTGGGCCAGCTCGCGGCCCTCGGCGTCGCTGGCCAGGGCCACGATCAGGGAGCCGCAGCGCCGGCGGGCCGCCTCGTCCGGGCCCTGGCCGGTGCGGCCGGCCAGCCGGCCGGCGGCGGCCTGGGCTAGGGTCCGGGTTCCGGGCAGGCGGGTCAGCGGCGCCCCCAGCGCCGAGGCGGCCCGCACGGCCCGGGAGCGGCGGCCGAACCAGCCCAGGTACACCTCGACCTCGCGCAGGCCGGGAGCGAGCCGGGGCAGGGCGTAGTGGTCGCTGCCGCCGTAGGAGACCCCCAGCCAGTCCCGCCCCCCGATCGGGAACGCCCGCACCCGCCGGGCCAGCCGCTCCCGCCGCAGCCGCCCGCCCCGCCAGGCGAACCCCGGCTCCAGCAGCAGCCCGGCCCCCGAGGCCATGGTCCCGCTGCTGAACCCGCCCCCGCCGGTCACGAAGTAGCCGATGGTGACCCGGGCCGCCTCTCCGGCCTCGGCCAGGGCGAGGGCTCCGGCCAGGTTGCCGGGGACGAAGTCGTAGCCGAAGGCCGGGACCAGGCCGCAGCGGCCGGCCGCCCTCGGGCCGTGCTCCTCGAACACGCGGCGCAGGAACGGCGGCTCCCCGGTGGCGTCCAGGTAGGCCGCGCCCGCCTCCACGGCCGCCCTGACCGCCGGCTCGCCCCGGGTCAGGAACGGGCCGACCGTGCTGACGAGCACGTCGCCGGGGCCGACGAGGTCGCGGACACTGTCCGGCCGGGCCGTGTCGGCCCCGGCCACCGGCAGGTCCCCGAGCCGGCCGGCCAGGGCGGCCAGCCGGCCCCGGTCCCGGCCGGCCAGCACCGGCCTCGCCCCGGCCGCGGCCAGGGCCTCGGCCGTCAGCCGGCCCGTGTACCCGGTGGCCCCGAACAGCACCACCCGCGCCGCCGCCATGGCCGCTCAGCCGTCGCCGTCGTCGCCGAAGCGGAGGCCGACCACGATGGTGACGGTGGAGTCCCGGCCGACGGTGGTCCCGGCCTGCGGGTTCTGGAGGACGACCCGGCCGGCCTGCTGGGAGTCGCGGACCGGGACCTGCTGCTGGTTGACCCGGAGCCCGGCCGCCTCCAGCTGGGCCCTGGCCACCCGGGCGCGGCGGCCGATCACGTCCGGCACCTGGACCTGGTTCGGCTGCTGGGTGGTGGGGGGGGCGGTGGTCGGCGGCGCGGTGGTGGTGGGCGGCCGCGAGGTGGT
Source organism: Actinomycetota bacterium (assembly GCA_036280995.1). NCBI lineage: Bacteria > Bacillati > Actinomycetota > Actinomycetota bacterium. The sequence goes on from DASUPQ010000552.1 coordinate 21,989, forward strand.
GGGGAGCTGCGAGGTCGAGGTCTGCAGGAGGGTGGTGGGGACCGTCTGGGGCGCGGTGGCCGTGGGCAGGGTCGAGGCCGCGGGGGTCTCGGGCAGCCCGCCGACCAGCCGCGAGACCACGAACGCGACCCCCACCCCGAGGGCCAGCACCCCCAGCGGCACGAGCACGTACAGCCACCAGCGCCGGCGCGGGCCCGGCGGCGGCTCGGCGTGGCGGGCGGCGCG
>DASUPQ010000553.1 GCA_036280995.1 Actinomycetota bacterium
CTCGACCCAGGCGACCGTGCGGCCGCTGGCCGCCATCACCACCGGTGCGGCGGCCCGCAGCGCCAGGCTGGCCCGGCCGGTCCGGGGGCTCCAGACGGCCAGCCCCCCACCCCGCCCGACAACGTCCACCAGCAGGCCACCGGGGACCCCGGCGACCGGCCGCCGGCCCAACGGCAGGACGCCTCGCGCCACCACCGCGGCCCGCCCGGCCGGGCCGTCGAGCGCGACCTCGCGCACCCGGAACCAGCGGTCGGGGTCACCGGTCTGCTCGACCAGCCAGACCCGCCCGGGGGCGGCCGAGGCGAGCGCGTAGGCGGCGGCCCCGAGCGGGGTCGCCGGCCGGCCAGGCCGGTTCAGGGCCGCGTAGGCCGTCCCGCCGCGCACGGCCACGACCGTCCCGTCGCCCCGGACCAGCCCGCCGTCGCCGCCCGGCGCCCCCTCGGGCAGCGGGACCGGGCGCGCCGCGCCGGTGCCCAGGTCGACCCGGAACAGGCCGTCCTCCGCCCCGAGGAGCAGGCTGGCCCCGCTCGTCCCGGCCGGCGCGGCCGGGCCCGTGGCCGCGGGCACGGTCGCAGCGGGCCCGGTCGCCGGCACCGCGCCGTCGTCCGCCGGCGGCGCCACCAGGACCGCGGCCGCCCGCAACGCCAGCAGCGCCGCCACCACCATCCCCAGGACCACCGCCGTCCGGCGGGCGCGGCCGCTCATGGCGCCTCCTGGGGGCTGGCGGTCGGGCCGTCGACCCGTGGGCGGCCGCCGGAGAAGCTGAGCCGGTCCAGCCACATGGCCCGCTGCCCGCCGGCGTCGTCGCCGACGGCCGCGCTGTCCCAGGCATGGTAGGCGAGCCAGAGGTCGCCGTCGCCGGCCCGCACCACCGCCTGGCCGCCCGGCCCGGCGGCCGGGCCGTGGCTGCGCAGGATCGGGTTGCCGGGGCCGTCGCGGTAGGGGCCGAGCACCTTGGTGGCGGTGGCGTAGCCGACCGCGTAGTCGGGGCTGCCGTAGTCGTTGGCCGAGTAGAGCAGATAGTAGGTGCCGCCCTCCCGCCAGAGGGTCGGCGCCTCGATGAGCGCGCCCTCCCACGGGGCGTCGTTGCCGACCCCGAGGCTCCTCGGCCTGCCGGTCAGCCGCAGGCCGTCGTCGTCCAGCCGCTGGGCCCACAGCTCAGTCGGCAGGCCGCAGCAGTTGCCGTCGTTCTTCCAGAGGAGGTAGGCGGCGCCGTCGCGGTCGACGAAGCGGTGCGGGTCGATCGACCCGCCGAGGCTGGTCTGGCAGACCAGCGGTTCGCTGCGGCGGTCCCGGAACGGGCCCTCGGGCCGGTCGGCCACGGCCACCGAGACGCACTGGCGGCCGGAGGCGGCGTGCCGGAGGGTGTAGTACAGCACGAACCCGGCCGGCGTCCTGGCCGCCTCCGGCGCCCAGGTGAGGCCCTTCTGGAGCACGCTCCACTCCGGCAGCTCGGGCAGGGCGTCGTCCAGCCGCTCCCAGCGCACCAGGTCGCGCGACCGGGCCACCTGGAGGTTCACGGTCAGGTCGCCGGTGGCATAGGCGTACCAGGTCTCCCCCACCTGCAGCAGGTGGGGGTCGGCGAAGTTGCCCTCGAGGACCGGGTTGGCGAATTGGGCCGGCCGGGGCGCGGTCGACGGCGCCGGCCTCCCGGCCCCGTCCCCGGCGTCCTGGCCGCAGGCGGCGGCCAGCGCCAGTCCCAGCGCCAGCAGCGGGCGGGCGAGTCGGCCGCGGGTCACCCCTACCCCTTGAGACCGCTCCGCGAGACCCCCTCGATGATGAACCGCTGGGCGATCACGAACAGGATCAGGACCGGGATGCTGGCCACCACCCCGCCGACCATGATGGTGGCGTAGTCGGTGGTGAAGGCGCTCTGCATGGTGGACAGGCCCGGCTGGATGGTCAGGCGCTCGGGGCTGAACAGCACGTACAGCGGCCAGAGGAAGTCGTTCCAGTTAGTCAGGAAGCTGAGCAGGGCCAGGGTGGCCAGGGCGGGCTTGGACAGCGGCAGGATCACCTTGTAGAAGATCTGCCACCGGCTCGCCCCGTCCAGCACGGCCGCCTCCTCCAGCTCCCTTGGCAGCGACACGAAGAACTGGCGCAGGAAGAACACCCCGAAGGCGCCTCCCACGCCGGGCACGATCACCGCCGTCAGGCTGTCCAGCCAGCCCAGCTCGGCCACGATCACGTAGTTGGGGATCAGCAGGACGATCGGGGGGATGAAGATGGTGGCGATCACCAGGGCGGTGATCAGCCGCTTGCCGGGGAAGTCCATCCGGGCCAGCGCGTAGGCGGCCATCGACGCGGTGAGCACGATCAGGGCGGCCTGGGCGGCCGCCGCGATCAGGCTGTTGGCGAACCAGCGCAGCACCGGCGTCTGGGCGGCGTTGAAGATGAAGGTGTAGTTCTCGGTCGTCGGGTCCTTGGGGATCCAGGTCGGCTGGGCGGCCTCGAAGTTGGTCTTGAACGAGGTCGTGAGCATGAACAGCAGCGGGCTGACGAACAGCACAGTGAGCAGCAGCAGGCCCGTGTAGGAGCCGAGCCGGCTGGCCAGCGACGGGCCCCTGGTCCCGCCGCCGACCGACGCCCGCGAGGGCGGCGCCTGCTCCCGCGGCGGCTGGTTGGTGGTTGCGGTCGTGGCCACCTCAGCGCTCCTTCCGCTCGCGGAACAAGAAGAACACCACCACGCTGATGACGATCAGGCACAGGGTGAGGATGAAGCTGGCGGCGGCCGCGTTGCCCATGCGGAAGTCGCGCAGGCCCTCCTGGCCGATGTACATGATCGCCGAGCGCGTGTCGAACCCCGGCCGTCCCTCGGTGATCAGGTAGGGCTGGCCGAACACGTTGGCCGAGGCCAGGATCGTGATGGTGATGATGAACACCAGCACCGGGCGCAGCCCGGGAAGGGTGACGTTGCGGAACTGCTGCCAGGGGTTCGCCCCGTCGACCTTGGCTGCCTCATACAGCTCCTTGGGGATGTCCTGGAGCCCGGCAAGGTAGATGACGGTGTTGAAGCCGAGCGTCCACCACACCGTCGGGCCGACCAGCGCCGCCCACACCCAGGGGGTCTGGGTCGTCCAGGGGACGTTGGTGTCGATGCCGATCTTGTCCAGGTAGTAGTTGACCAGGCCGATGTTGGGGTCGAGCAAAAAGGCCCAGAGAATGCCGATCACGGCCACCCCGAGCACGTAGGGGGCGAAGAAGGCGGCCCGGAAGAAGTTCCGGCCCGGGAACTTCTGGTTCAGCATCACGGCCACGGCCAGCGGGATGGCCACTAGCAGGGGCACGCTGAACAGCACGAACTTGCCGGTGGCCTCCATCGACTGCCAGAACGGCCCGCTCGTCACCGTGCCCGGCCGGAACAGGTTGAGGTAGTTCTGCAGCCCGACGAACGGCTTGCCGGGCAGCAGGAAGTCCCAGTCGTGCAGGCTGATCCAGATGACGTAGACGGACGGGGCCAACACGAACACGCCGAACAGGATCAGGTACGGGGCCAGGAACAGGTAGGGGGTGATGCCGCCGCCCCCCGCCACCGCCCCGCCGGCGCCGCGCCGCCCGCGACCCCGCCGCAGCGACCCGGCGCCGGGACCGGCGGCCGGAGGCGAGGCCCGGCCGCCGACGTCCGTCGTGGTCATCGCCCGCTACCCCCCGTACTTCTTCTTGTTGGCGGCGAGCAGCTCGTTGGCCTTGGAGGTGGCGTCGTCCAGGGCCTCCTTGGGCGACTTCTTGCCCAGCACCGCCTCGTTCACGGCCAGCTCGAAGGTCGGCGTGGTGACCTCGCCGATGCCCGGCACCGCCGGCGGGAACTTGACGTAGTCGAGCTGCTGGGCGGCGATGTTCTGGACCTCCAGCGCCTGGAACTCGGGGGTCTCCCGGACCGAGGCCCGGGCCGGGACCTGGCCGGCCTTGGCCCAGTCGATCGAATGGTCGCTGATCCAGGCGATGAACACCTTGGACGCCTGCAGCTTGTTGGGGTCCTTCTGGGCCTGGGAGGTGACCACGAAGTTGTGGGAGCTGGCCCAGACGGCCGGCTGCGAGCCGATCTGGGGCAGCGGAGCCGCTCCCCACTCCAGGCTCTTGACCTTGGCCCACTCATTCATCATCCAGATGCCGTCCCAGGTGAGG
>DASUPQ010000554.1 GCA_036280995.1 Actinomycetota bacterium
CCGCGCCCAGCAGGAGCCCCACGCCGGCCCACGGCCGGAGGAAGGCGGCCACCAGGACCGCGCCGGACAACACGATCCCGGCCGAGGGGTTCCCGAGCCCGAAGAACCGGACGCCCTCGAGCGCGCTGCCGCCCAGGAACGGCGTGAGGCCCATCGGCCATCCGAACGCAGCGTCCACGACGACCACGCCGAGCCCGACACCGGCGACCACGGCCACCGGCCGGGTGACGCTTCCCCGACTCATGGCCAGGGCGGCCGCGGCCAGCGCCGCGCCGAGCACCACCACCACTGGGAGGACCACCGCCGCCCGCAGGTCGGGCAGGAGACCGGCCGGCAGCAGGGCCACGAGCACCGCGGTGGAGAAGAGCACCAACACCGAGACCGGACCGTCGGCTCCCCGCCACGGTCCCACCAGCAGCACGAGGGCCACGGCCAGCGAGGTCAGGGCGAAGGCCAGCACGGCGACGCCGACCGGCGCCGCCGACCCGCGCCACTCCTTGTACCGCTCGGCCAGCGACGCGGGCGCCTCCCCCTCGACCCGGATCGGCGATCCCGGGCCCTCGCGGAGCGGTTCCCCGAGGAAGGCCCGGATCGTCGGCTCCAGGTCGAGGTTCGACACCACGCCGTCACGCCCGGTCGTGTCCGAGGTCAGGCCGCCCGGTTCACCTCCACCGGAGAGGACGTCCGACGGCTCCCCGCGGGCCACGACCACCGGGGTCGCCACGCCGGGCTCGGCGCCGGTCCCCGCGGCGATCACCAACACCTCGCCCTCCACATCCTGCAGGGCCTCGTCGAGCCGATCTGTCGACGCCAGGCTCGCCACGATCAGGGACGGCAGGGCATCGGGACGCTCCAAGGGGTCCGCGTTCGTCATCAGGCCGATCCCGCCCGTTCGGGCCAGCGCACCGATGGGCGGATCGGCCACGGCCTGGTCGAACGTCAGGCCGTCGACGAGGAGCAGCAGGGCCGTGCGGTCCGTCGGCTGCTGTGCCGCGGCCGGGGCGCTCAGGACGACGGCGGCGAGGAGGGCAGCGGCCGCTCCCCTCACGGGGAGAACGCTGGCTGGAACGAGGGCTGGCGGCTGACCTCGGCACCGAGGGCCGACAGCTTCGAGTCGATGTCCTCGTAGCCCCGGTCGACGTGGCCGACGTCGGCGATCTCGGTGACGCCGTCGGCCCCCAGGGCCGCCAGGATCAGCGACGCCCCGGCCCGGAGATCCAGGGCCCGCACCGGCGCCGACGACAACCGCTGCACCCCCCTGACCACCGCGTGGTGGCCCTCGGTGCGGATGTCCGCGCCCATCCGGTTCAGCTCGTCGACGAACATGAACCGGGACTCGAAGACGTTCTCGGTGAGGATGCTGGTGCCCTCCGCCGTGGCCAGCAGCGCCATCATCGGCGGCTGGAGGTCGGTGGGGAACCCCGGGTACGGCAGCGTCACCAGGTCGACCGCGCGGGGGCGCTCGTCCATGGCCACCCGCACGCCGGTCTCTTCCACCGAGACCCGAGCCCCGGCCTCGTCGAGCTTCGCCAGCACGAGGTCGAGGTGGTCGGCCCTGGCGCCCCCCAGGATCACGTCGCCGCGGGTGACGCATGCGGCCAGGGCGAACGTCCCCGCCTCGATCCGGTCGGGGATCACGGTGTGGGTGGTGGGGGTGAAGGAGTCGACGCCCTCGATCTCGATCGTCGGGGTGCCCACGCCCTCGATCCGGGCACCCATCGCCACCAGGAAGTCGGCCAGATCCTGGAGCTCGGGCTCACGGGCGGCGTTCTCGATCACGGTGGTCCCGGCGGCGGCCACCGCGGCCATCAGCAGGTTCTCGGTGGCCCCGACACTCGGGAAGTCCAGCGAGAGGATCGCGCCCTGGAGCCGGGCGGGGGCCTCGGCCACCAGGTAGCCATGGTCGTAGGAGAACTCCGCACCCATCCGCTCCAGGCCGCGGATGTGCAGGTCGATCTTCCGCCGGCCGATGTTGCAACCCCCCGGCATGGCCACCCGGGCCCGGCCGGTCCGGGCCAGGAGGGGCCCGAGCACCAGGATCGAAGCTCGCATCCGCCGGACCAGCTCGTACGGGGTCTCGCGCTCGAGGGACCCCGACGCGTCGATCAAGAGTGCCCCGTCCCTGCGCTCCACGGACGCGCCGAGTCGTCCGAGCACCTCGCTCATGGTGCGGCAGTCGGCGATGTCGGGCACGTTCCGAAGCTCGGTCCGGCCCTCGGCCAGGAGGGCCGCGGCCATGACCTTGAGCGCCGAGTTCTTGGCCCCGCCCACGGCGATGCGGCCCGACAGGCGGCGGCCCCCGGTGATCAGCAGCCGATCCACGCGGCGATTCTACGCGGCGGGGTCGTAGCGGTCCCCGGTTCGGCTCGGGAACGCGCAATTCGGACGAATCCGAATTGACCGGGAACCGCGGACATGGGTATTCCTTGTCGCTCATACCCATCGCTTCCCCGGCCGCCCGAGGTCGCCGACGCGAGTGGGTCACGGACGTGCCCGCAGGGAGGTGGTGGATGTGAGGAACGGACGAGCGGTACGGCTGGCCGTGGTGGTGGCCGCCCTCACCGCGCTGGCATTGGTGCCGGCCCCCGGGGCCCAGGCTGGCCCGGCGAGCTGCTACCAGCGGAATAACGACACCACCAAGAAGCTGCTCGAGTGCATGACGGTCGACGGCGTCCGAGGCCATCAGGCACAGCTCCAGGCCTTCGCCGACGCCAACGACGACACCCGGGTCTCCGGCAGCGACGGCTATAACGAGTCGGCGGACTACGTTGCCGAGACGCTCGAGGGCGTCGGGTACGAGGTGACCCGCCAGGAGTTCCAGTTCAACTTCTTCCAGGAGTTCGACTCGGCGTTCGAGCGGGTCTCGCCGAACCCGAGGACCTACGAGGATCAGGTCGACTACGACCTGATGCAGTACTCGGGGCCCGGGGACGTCACGGCCGAGATCCAGGCGGTGGACCTGGAGCTCCCGCCCGGGCCCCTTCCGACCAGCTCGACCAGCGGGTGCGAGGACAGCGACTTCGCCAGCTTCGTGGCCGGTCGCATCGCGCTGATCCAGCGGGGCGTGTGCGGGTTCGGGGACAAGGTCACCAACGCCGCGGAGGCCGGCGCGGTGGGCGTCATCATCTTCAACGAGGGACAGACCGGACGCCAGGCGCTGTTCTTCGGCACGCTGAGCGCACCCAAGACGATCCCTGCCGTCGGCATCTCGTTCGCGGACGGTGTCGAGCTGAACACGATGTCGCAGACCGGTCCGGTCACGATGCACATCTTCGCCGACACCATCTCCGAGGTCAGGACCACGGAGAACGTGATCGCCGAGTCGCGCTTCGGGAACGACGACAACGTGGTCATGGCCGGGGCGCACCTCGACTCCGTGCCGGAGGGGCCGGGCATCAACGACAACGGCTCCGGGAGCGGCGCGCTGCTGGAGACCGCGATCCTGCTGCGGAAGCTGGAGCCCGTGAACACGCTCCGGTTCGCGTGGTGGGGCGCCGAGGAGTCGGGCCTGCTCGGTTCGCTGTTCTACACCGGGGGTTTGACCGAGGACGAGGTCGAGGATATCGCGCTGTACCTCAACTTCGACATGATCGGCTCCCCGAACGGTATCCGGATGGTCTACGACGGCGATAA
>DASUPQ010000555.1 GCA_036280995.1 Actinomycetota bacterium
GACCAGCACCTCACCGGGCCTGGCGTACTCGCCGATCCTGGCCGCCAGGTTCACGGTCCGGCCGAAGTAGTCACCGTCCTGAAAGATCCCCGGCCCCGCGTGGATCCCGACATGCGCCGGCGGCAGGCCCTGGCGCCCGACCGCCTCCACCATCTCAAGGGCGGCCAGCACGGCAGCTGCCGGCTCCCGGAAGAAGAACATCACCCCGTCGCCGAGCCACTTCACCGGCGTCCCGTCGTGCTCCTGGGCGGACCGCCGGACCAGACCAGCCAGCCTCGTCGCCAGGTCGGCGGCGGCCTCATCCCCCCGCTCCTCGGTCAGCCGTGTGTACCCGGTGATGTCCAGGAAGCAAACGGCCGGCGGACGCTCCAACCGGCGGTACAAACCAGCCCGTTCCAGCGCGCCCTCGACGTGCTCGACGGTCTCCCGGTTCCAGGTGTGTTCCTGCTGCCCGTAGTAGAGCGCGAGGAGGGCACGCTCGCGGAGGGGGGCCATGCGGGATCCGAGGTCGGCCTGAGCTTCCAGCATCTCGCCCTCGGTCATGCCCGACGCAAGCATCCGCGTCATGACCTCGCTGTGCCACCAGGCCGTCTCGGTCTCGGCGATCCGGCGCAGGCTGTCTCCGCAGACCCGAAGCCAGCGCTCGATGACGGCGGGGTCGAACCCCTCCGAGAGCTGGAGCTCGATCACCGGCACGACCTTCAGCTCGTTCTGGTGGACGGGGTCCTCGGGCCGGGGCTCGGCGAAGCCGTAGGCCTCGCGGACCACCATCAGCAGCTCCAGGGGGATACCGGTCTGTGCGCTCAGCTGGTGGAAGGTCGTGCCGCTGAGCCCGGCGAACTGATCGAATGCGGCCGCGTCCAGGTAGGAGAACGACAGCGCTCCATCCCGGACGGCGGCAGCTATGCCCTCGAGCGGCACGCCGGCCCCCTCAAAGCTCTGCACCCACCGCGCCCTGAGCACGTCACCCGGCGAGAACGCGTCTCCCGCAGCTGGCGTCAGGATCGCGAGCTCGACCAACCGGTCGACGTAGTCGGGGCCGACCCCAGCCCGCTGGGCGACCTCCTGCCTCGAGTATCCGCTCACACCGCCGCCAGCATAGCCTCGCGCAAACGAGCAGGCGTCGCATGCTCACTGGCGAGGGCTCGGCTCCGCTGCCAGCCGCCTGCCCGCAACCGCACCTCGTCTGCCCTCGCGTCGCACAGTCACACCTTCGTAGATAAGGGCGCCCACCTGCGGTGACGTAGTGGAAGGGTTCACCGCGCCCTGGAACCGAAGGGCATGGCGAAGTCTTCACACGGCAGAGGCCACAGGTTCGAAACCTGTCACGCCCACCAACCATAATCGCAGGTCAACGCCTCCACTAGCGGTCGTCGCCGGCGGCCCGGACGCCGGCAGGCGGCGAACATCCTCCGGCCGAGCTGGTGGCCGTCGCCGCCACGCCGAGCGAAGTTCGCTCGGCGGCTCAGCCCTAGGTGAAGGCGGCGGGTTGGCGCGGGTGTAACGCGATGAACGACGACGACGCTCTAGGGGCCGACATGCATCGACCGCCTTGACCGCTTGAGGCCGCGGTCCCAGCCGCCGCCCCAAGACCTCCTGGACCGGCTGCTGGACGGCCGCCTCGACCCGGTCTCGGCCTCACCAGGCTGAGGGAGCGCGTGGCCCGAGACGGCGAGCAGGTGCGGGCTGGACCGGCAGGGGCCGGTCAGGACGGCGACGGCCCGCGCCGGCGGCCGCTGCGGGACCGGCTGCAGCTGTGGGCGCTGGTCGAGCTGTTCGTGCTCTGCGGCTTCGCCATCGCCCAGCCGCTGCTGGACGTCACCGGCCGCAGCCCTGAGTTCTTCTTGTTCCGCCGGGCCGACCGGCTCGACATCGTTGCCCTGGCCCTGGGCCTGCTGCTGCTGCCGGCCCTCGGCATCTGGACCGCTGAGGTGCTGACCGGCCTGGTCAACGAGCGGGCCCGCCGCTACCTGCACCTGGCCGCGGTGGCCGGGCTGCTCTCCCTGGTGGCCATCCAGGTGGCCAAGAAGCTGACCGGCCTGCGCGGCCCTCTGGTGGTGGCGATCGCCCTGGCCGTGGGCGCCCTGGCCGCGGTGGTGTACGCCAGGGCGTC
>DASUPQ010000556.1 GCA_036280995.1 Actinomycetota bacterium
GGTGGACGCGGTCGCCTCCATCCTCTACCTGGACTACTCGCGCAACGAGGGCGAGTGGGTCCCCAACGAGTACGGCGGCAACGAGGACCTGGACGCGGTCCGGTTCCTGAAGGACTTCAACACCGTCACCTACCGGGAGCACCCGGGGGCGATGACCGTGGCCGAGGAGTCGACCGCCTGGCCGAGCGTGTCACGCCCCGTCTACCTGGGCGGCCTCGGCTTCGGCTTCAAGTGGAACATGGGCTGGATGCACGACAGCCTCCAGTACGTCTCCAAGGACCCCATCTACCGCCGCTTCCACCACCACCAGCTCACCTTCTCGCTCATCTACGCCTTCAGCGAGAACTTCATCCTGCCCATCAGCCACGACGAGGTCGTGCACGGCAAGGGCTCGCTGCTCGGCAAGATGCCGGGCGACACCTGGCGGCGGTTCGCCAACCTGCGCGCCTACCTCGGCTACATGTGGGCCCACCCGGGCAAGCAGCTGCTGTTCATGGGCTGCGAGCTGGGCCAGGAGTCCGAGTGGTCGCACGAGCGCTCGATCGACTGGGAGTCCCTGGCCGACCCGAACCACAAGGGCGTCCAGACCCTGGTCGGCGACCTCAACCGCGTCTACCGCGAGCACAAGGCCCTGTGGCAGCAGGACAGCAGGCCGGAGGGGTTCTCCTGGATCGACCCCAACGACGTCGACGACAACGCCCTCAGCTTCATCCGCTGGGCCGCCGACGGCCGGCCGCTGGTCTGCCTCTGCAACTTCTCGCCGGTGCCCCGCAGCGAGTACCGGATCGGGCTGCCGACGGTCGGGCGCTGGGGCGAGGTGCTCAACACCGACTCCGCGGCCTACGGCGGCACCAACGTCGGCAACATGGGCGTGGTCGAGGCCGAGGCGATCGAGTGGGACGGCCAGCCGGCCTCGGCCCGGGTCACCCTGCCGCCCCTGGCCACGATCTGGCTCGCCCCGGAGTGACCCCCCCGCTGGGGCCCCGGCTGGTCGAGGGGGGCGCCGAGTTCGGGGTGTGGGCGCCCAAGGTGCGCTCCCTGGCCGTGCGGGTGGGCGACCGGACCGTGGCGCTGGAGCGGCAGGAGCGGGGCGTCTGGCGGGGGAGGGTCGAAGGGGCCGCCGCCGGCGACGACTACCTGCTGGTCCTCGACGGCGAGCGGGAGCGGCCCGACCCGCGCTCGAGGTTCCAGCCCCACGGCGTCCACGGCCCGTCACGGCTGGTCGACCTGGGCCCGCCGCCGGCCCCCTTCGCCACCCCGCCGCTGCGGGACCTGGTCTTCTACGAGCTGCACTGCGGGACCTTCACCCCCGAGGGCACCTTCGACGCGGCCATCGGACGGCTCGGCCACCTGGCCGGGCTGGGCGTGAACGCCGTCGAGGTCATGCCGGTGGCCGCGTTCCCGGGGTCGCGGGGCTGGGGCTACGACGGGGTCGCGCTGTACGCCGTGCACGAGGCCTACGGCGGGCCGGCCGCCTTCCGCCGCTTCGTCGACGCCTGCCACGAGGCCGGGCTGGCCGTGGTCCTGGACGTCGTCTACAACCACCTCGGCCCGGACGGCAATCACCTGGCCGAGTTCGGCCCCTACTTCACCGACGTGGCCACCACCGACTGGGGCCCGGCGGTCAACCTGGACGGGCCCGGGTCGGACTTCGTGCGCGGGTTCGTGCTCGACAACGCCGAGCAGTGGGTGGCCGGCTACGGCGTCGACGGCCTTCGCCTAGACGCCGTCCACGCCCTGTTCGACCGCAGCTCGGTGCACATCCTGGAGGAGCTGTCGGCCCGGGTCCACGGCGCCCGGCCCGGCTCGGTGGTGGTCGCCGAGAGCGACCTGCACCAGCCATTGCTGGTCACCGCCTACAAGGTCGACGCCGCCTGGGCCGACGACCTCCACCACGCCCTCCACGTGGCCCTCACCGGCGAGACCTCCGGCTGGTACGAGGGCTTCCAGGACCGCGAGACGCTCTCCAAGGCGCTGGAGACCGGCTGGGTGTTCACCGGCCAGTACAACCCCTACCTGGACCGCCGCCTGGGCCGCGACCCGGCCGGGCTGGGCGGGGAGCGGTTCGTGGTCTGCGCCCAGAACCACGACCAGGTCGGCAACCGCCCCTTCGGGGACCGGCTGGCCGCCCTGGTCGGCCCCGACCTGGATGCCGTGGCCGCCGTGCTGGTCGCCTGCTCGCCGTTCCTGCCCCTGCTGTTCCAGGGCCAGGAGTGGGGCTCCACGCGCCCGTTCCTCTACTTCACCGACCACGGGCCGGGCCTGGCCGAGTCGGTCCGGCAGGGCCGGCGGGCCGAGTTCGCCGCCTTCGACTGGGGCGAGGAGGTGCCCGATCCCAACGACCCGGTCACCTTCGAGCGGTCCAAGCTCGACTGGGACCGGGCCGGCGGCCCGGCCCTGGAGCTGTGGCGGGCCCTGCTGCGGCTGCGCCGCGAGGTGCCGGCGCTCGGGAACTGCCGCCGCGACCTGACCACCGCCCGGGTCGACCCGGAGCGGCGGCTGGTCGTGCTGGAGCGGGGCGACCCGTCGGGGTCGCGGGCGGTCGTCGTCGCCAACCTGGGCGAAAGGTCCCAGCATGTCCCCGTCGACACGGGTAAGCTGCGGCTCCGGGTCGCGACCCGCCCGCAATCGCCAAGCGGCGACCTATCTGGCGCGAGCGCAGCGGTATGGACGACCTGACTGGTTTGACGCCGACCGGGCGGGCCGGGGTACAACTGCCCCTTGCAAGGTTGGGGGGGCGATCGGAAGGAGCGCGAGTGGCCAGAACGGAGATCGAGCGGCTGGGTCTCGGCCGGCTCGAGCGGCTGGACCTCAAGTCGTTCTGGGGGGAGCAGCTGCCCGACCTGACCCCCTGGTTTCTCCAGAACATCGACCTGCTCGGCGAGACCCTCGGGATCGACATCACCCCGCTGGAGCAGGAGATCAACGTCGACACCGGCGCCTTCAAGGTGCTCGGGACCGACGCCACCGGGCGCCCGATCGTGATCGAGAACCGGCTGGAGGCGACCGACCACAACCAGCTCGGCCAGATGATCGTGCACGCCTCGGGGCTGGACGCGGCCGTGGTGATCTGGGTCGCGCCCCGGTTCCACGAGGAGTTCCGGCGCGGCCTCGACTGGCTCAACGACCGCACCGACCAGAAGGTCGACTTCTTCGGGGTGGAGATCGGCCTGGTCCGCATCGGCCGGTCCCTGCCCGCGCCCGTGCTCGACGTGGTCGTGCAGCCCCGCAACTGGCGCACCGGCGGCCGCCGCCAGGTCCACCTGCCGCTGGGCACGCCCCGGCCCGGCCCGGCCCCGCGCCACGCCGCCGAGCCGGGCGGGATGCCGCGCTACCCCGCCGAGGCCGCTGACGGCTCGCCGCCGCCGGCGCCGCCCATGCCGCCACCGCCGCCGATGCCCGTGCGCACCCCGGCGGCGTCGCCGCGCGGCCAGCACGAGCCGCCGCCGTCGCGTGAGCCGCCGGACGCGGTGGCCCCGGACACGCCTTCCCCTGTGGCCGGAGCACCCCTGAGCGCGGCAGCCTCGCCGACCCTGGAGCCGCTGGAGCCCGAGCTGAGCGGCCGGCACCTGCCCGCGACCCCGCCACCGATGGCCTCCGAGCAGGCCGGCGGGCTCCAGCCGGTGGAGTTGCGGCACCGCTTCTTCGAGTCGATGTTCGACTTCGTGGCCATCCGCCGTCCCGGCTTCCGCATCCCCAAGTTCGGCTACGAGAACTGGGTCGGGTTCGCGGCCGGGCCGTTCGGCTTCTACGACGTCGCCTTCACCGCCAACGGCGCCGTCCGGGCCGGGGTCTACCTGGACATGCAGGAGCGCACGGCCACCAAGCGGCTGTTCGACGACCTGGAGGCCGAGCGCCTGGCCATCGAGACCGCGGTCGGCCGCATCCTGTCCTGGGAGCGCCTGGACGACCGGCGCGCCTCCCGGATCGTCGACTACCGCGAGGTCCGCGACCTGGACAGCGCCCAGGAGCGGCGGGAGCTGGCCGACTGGGCCGCGGAGATCGTGGTCAAGCTGATGGATGCCCTCGATGACCGGCTGCGCTCGACCGCCCAGGTGCTCCTGTCCCGGGTCCAGGGTGGCGTCTAGCGCCACCGGGCCGTGACCGACCTGGACCAGCTCGACCCGCTGGACCCGCTCGACCTGGAGGCGCTGGAGGCGGCGGCCCGGGCGCGGCTGGACCCCGGGGTCTACGACTACATCGCCGGCGGGGCCGACGCCGAGCGCACCCTGGCCGACAACCTGGCCGCCTGGTCGCGGCCGCGGCTGCGCCCCCGGGTGCTGCGTGACGTGAGCCGGGTGTCGACGGCCACGTCCCTGCTCGGCAGCGAGGTCCCGACCCCGCTGGCGGTCGCGCCCATGGCGTATCACCGCATGGTCCACCCCGACGGCGAGGCCGCCTCGGCCGCCGGGGCGGCCGCGGCCGGCGCCCCCTACGTGCTCTCGACCCAGGCCACCATGTCGGTCGAGGAGGTGGCGGCGGCCGCCCCCGACGCCGTCCGCTGGTTCCAGGTCTACGTGGTCCGCGACCGCGGCTGGACCGCCGACCTGGTCGGGCGGGCCGCCGCCGCCGGCTACCGGGCGCTGGTCCTGACCGTCGACGTGCCCCTGCTCGGCAACCGCCTGCGCGACCTGCGCAACGACTTCCGCCTGCCCACCGGCCTCAAGCCCGCCAACGCCCCGCCGGCCGCGGACGCCCGCCAGCGGGAGCTGGCCGTCGACGTGCTCGCCCAGGCCGGCCAGTTCGACCCCGCCCTCACCCCCGACACGATCGCCTGGCTGGCCGACCGCTCCGGCCTCCCGGTGGTGGTCAAGGGGGTCCTGCGGGCCGACGACGCGGTCGCCTGCGTGGACGCCGGCGCCGTCGGGGTGGTGGTCTCCAACCACGGCGGCCGCCAGCTCGACACCGTGGTCGCCAGCGCCGACGCCCTCGCCGAGGTCGCCGCCGCGGTCGGCGACCGGGTCGAGGTCTACGTCGACGGCGGCGTCCGCCGCGGCACCGACGTCCTCAAGGCCCTCGCCCTGGGGGCCCGCGCCGTCCTGATCGGCCGCCCGGTCCTCTGGGGCCTGGCGGTGGCGGGATCCGCCGGGGTCGAGCGGGTCCTCGCCGCCCTCGCCACCGAGCTCCGCCTGGCCATGGCCCTGTGCGGCGCCGTCGACCTGACCGAGGTCACTCCCGACCTGCTCGCCTCCCCCTCCGGCTAGCCGCCCGGGTGGCTGTCACATCCTCCGGTTAGCCTGTCACCAGTAATCGGTATATGCTGGTGTTCAATCCCCAGGAGGCCCCGGTGCATCCACGATGGCCCGACGAACGGTGAAGCGGTTGACCGACCCCCAGGCGCCCGAGCCCGGGCGGCGGACCTACCTGGACGGAGTGCGGGCGGCCGCCCCGATCGGGGTCGCCGCGTTCGCCTTCGGCGTCTCGTTCGGGGTGCTGGCCCGCGCGGCCGGCATGGGGCGGGTCGCCCCGGTGGTGATGTCGGTGACGACCTTCGCCGGCTCGGCCCAGTTCGCCGTCGCCTCCATCCTCGGCGCCGGCGGCGGCCTGGTCACGGCCATCGTCGCCGCCGTCCTGCTCAACCTCCGCTACGGCCCCATCGGGCTGTCCGCGGCCGGCGCCTTCGAGGGCCCGTGGTGGCGGCGGGTCCTCACCGCCCAGATGATCGTCGACGAGTCCTGGGCCGTCGCCCAGCGCCACGACGGCCGCATCGACCGGCACCTGCTGATCGGCGCCGGCCTGCTCCTGCTCGTCTGCTGGACCGCCGGCACGGCCGTCGGGGCCTTCGCCGGCGACCTGGTCGCCGACCCCGAGTCGCTCGGCCTCGACGCCGCCTTCCCGGCGCTGTTCCTGGCCCTGCTCTGGTCGCAGGTCCGCGAGCGCTCCCGCCTCCTGGCCGCCCTCGGCGGCGCCGCCATCGCGTTGGCCCTCATGCCCTTCACCGGCCCCGGGGTCCCGATCGTCGCCGCCAGCCTGGCCTGCCTCGTCGGCACGAGGCGTCCCGCATGAGCGCCGTCTGGATCAGCGTGATCGTGGTCGGCCTGGCCACCATCGCCATCAAGGCCGCCGGCCCCCTCCTGCTCGCCCGGCGCACCCCGCCTCCCCGCGCCCAGGCCGCCCTCGAGCACCTCGCCCCCGCCCTCCTGGCCGCCCTGGTCGTCACCCAGGCCCTCGGCGGCGACAACGGCGGCTTCACCATCGACGCCCGCCTCGCCGGCCTCGCCGCCGGCGCCGCCGCCCTCCTCCTGCGCGCCCCCCTCCTGGTCGTCATCACCGCCGCCGCCGTCACCGCCGCCCTGGTTCGCCTGATCGCCTGACTGGCGGGCTTGCGGAGCGCCGGGGCCGCTGGCAGCCTCCGTGGCCGGAGGGAGGAGGCGGCATGGCAGAGGACGGGCCGGCCGAGACGGCCACGGGGCACAGCTTCGACCTGGCCACGGCCGTACGGGGCGGGCCGGTGCGGTGGACGGCCGAGGTCGACCCGGGCTGGACGGTGGCCGGCCGGCCCAACGGCGGGTACCTGCTGGCGCTGGCGACGCGGGCGGCGCTGGAGGCGGCCGGGCAGCCGCATCCGCTGGCGGTCAGCGCCCACTTCCTGGCCCCGTCCGACCTCGGGCCGGCCGAGCTGGAGGTGCGCCGGCTGCGGGCCGGCCGCAGCCTGTCGACGGCCAGGGTGACCCTGGTCCAGGAGGGCGCGGCCCGGCTGGAGGCGCTGGTCACGGCCGGGCGGATGGACCCGGACGCGGACCCCGGGTGGCGCCGGGCCGCCGGGCCGGACGGGCTGGCGCCGGTGGAGGACTGCGTGCCCGGGCGGCCCGAGCTGCCCGGCGGCATGCGGGCCAACCTGCTCGAGCACATCGACCTCCGGCTCGACCCGGCCACCCTGGGCTGGCTTGCCGGCCGGCCGGGCGGCCGCCTGGAGATGCGCGGCTGGGTCCGGTTCTCCGACGGCCGCGCCGCCGACCCGCTGGCCCTGCTCCAGGTGGTCGACGCGCTGCCCCCGACCAGCTTCGACCTCGGCCTGGCGAGCTGGGCGCCGACGGTGGAGCTGACCGTCTACCTGCGCGGCGTCCCGGCGCCGGGCTGGCTCGCCTGCATCGTGCGCGGCCAGCTCTGGCAGGGCGGCTGGTTCGACGAGGAGGCCGAGATCTGGGACTCGGCCGGCCGCCTGGTCGCCCAGTCCCGCCAGTTCGCCGGCGCCCGTCCCCCCGCCCCGGCCGGTGACGCCCGGCCGCCGTCGTGACCCGCCTGGACCGCCTGGACGGCCCGGGACGGCCGCCGTCAGCGAGCGGCTGGTCGACGTCGACGGGCGGCCATGGGGGCCGCGCCCTTCCACGAGACCGCGGTCGAGGCCGGGTTCTTCGCCGAGGAGCTGGCCGGCGAGCTGGAGGAGCCCGGGTTCCGCCTCTACCGCTCCCCGGGGTTCCGGAGCTGGGCTGCGGGCCCCTCGGCTGGCACGACGCCGAACGGGTCGTGCTCGGCGCCGAGCTGCCCCGGGCGTCCCGCACCCCCGGGCGGCCTGCAGCCCGACCCGCCGGCATCGGGTCCCCCGGTGGGGGAGGCTACCTCGCCAGCGGAATGAGGGCGCGGCGCTGTCCACAGGCCGCCCCGGCGGCTAGCGCTGGAGGTTCTCGAAGATCCCGGCGGCGCCCTGGCCGCCGCCGACGCACATGGTGACCATGCCGTAGCGGCCGCCGCGGCGGGCCAGCTCGGCCAGGAGCTGGACGGTGAGCTTGGTGCCGGTGGCGCCCATGGGGTGGCCGAGGGCGATGGCGCCCCCGTTGACGTTGACCTTGTCGAGGTCGAGGCCGACCTCGCGGATGACGGCCAGGGTCTGGGAGGCGAACGCCTCGTTGAGCTCGATCAGGTCGATGTCGTCCAGGCGGAGCCCGGTCAGCTCCAGCACCTTGGGGATGGCCACGGTGGGGCCGATGCCCATGACCTCGGGGGCGACCCCGCCGACGGCGTAGCCCACGAACCGGCCCAGCGGGGCAAGGCCGAGGCGCTCGGCCCGTTCCCGCTCCATGACCACGACCGCGGCCGCGCCGTCGCTGCGCTGGGAGGAGTTGCCGGCGGTGACGGTGCCGCCCTGCTTGAACACGGGCTTGAGCTTGGCCAGGGCCTCGGCCGAGGTGTCGCGGCGCGGCCCCTCGTCGCGGGTGAAGGTGCCCTCGGAGGTGACGGCCCGCCCGTCGCCGTCCAGGGTGTCCACCCGGACGGGCAGGGGGACGATCTCGGGGTCGAAGCGGCCCGAGTCGACCGCCTCGGCCGCCCGCTGGTGGGAGCGGAGGGCGAAGGTGTCCTGGTCCTCGCGGCTGACGTTCCAGCGCTCGGCCACCCGCTCGCCGGTCAGGCCCATGGCCATGTAGTACTCGGGGTGGCCGCGGACGACCTCGGGGTTGGGGGAGAAGGTCGGGGTCGGCGTCGGGGTCGAGCTCATGTGCTCGGTGCCGCCGGCCACGATGGTGGTGGCGAACCCGGTCATGATCCGCTCGGCCGCGCTGGCGATCGTCTGCAGGCCCGAGGAGCAGAAGCGGTTGACCGTCTGGGCGGGCACGCTCTCGGGCAGCCCGGCCCGCTGGGCGGCGATCCGGGCCACGTTCAGCCCCTGGCTGCCCTCGGTGATGGCGCAGCCCAGCAGGACGTCCTCGACCTCGGCCGGGTCGAGCCCGTCGGCCCGCCGGAGCGCCTCGGCGATGGCCGCCCCGGCCATGTCGTCGGGCCGGCTGGCCCGCAGGGTCCCCCGGGGCGCCCGCCCGACCGCGGTCCGGGCCCCACTGACAATGACTGCTTCCTTCATCTCGTCGATCCCCTCAGTTGCGGACGACCTTGCCGGTCATCAGGAAGCCCTGGATCCGCTCCATCGTCCTGGGCTCGCGGAGCAGGGCCAGGAACGCCTCCATCTCCAGGTCGAGGATGTGCTGCTCGGTCACCCACTGGCCGAGCGACAGCTCGCCCCCGCACAGGACCCGGGCCAGGTGGCGGGCGACGACGCCGTCGTGCTCGCTGGCCTGGCCGGCCCACTGGAGGGTCTGCACGCCCAGCTCCAGGGCGGCCAGGACGGGCCGACCGGCGGCGTACACCGCCGCCTCCCCGCGGGCCGGGGGCCGGTAGGCGCCGGCCAGGTCGAGGACCTCCCGCTTGGCCGCGGCCAGCTGGTGGTCGGCGTTGAGCACGATCACGTCGTGCTCGCTCAGGAACCCGAGCTCGCGGGCCTCGACGGCCGAGGTGGCCACCTTGGCCAGGCCGATGGTCTCGAACACCCGCTGCACGAACGGCAGCACGGGCGCGTCCGGGGCGGCCCGGACGGCCGGGGCGACGACCCGGCGCAGCAGCTCCTTGCACCCGCCCCCGGCCGGGACGATGCCGACCCCGACCTCGACCAGCCCGATGTAGGTCTCCAGGGCGGCCACCACCCGGTCGGCGTGCAGGACGATCTCGGCCCCTCCCCCCAGCGTCTGGCCGTGGGGGGCGGCCACCACCGGCCGGGCCGCGTGCCGGAAGCCCATGAGCACGTCCTGGAGGCCCTTGACGGCCTCGCCCACCTGGTCATACAGGCCCTGGTAGGCGGCCATGCCGACCTCGCCCAGGTTGGCCCCGACGCAGAAGTTGCGGGCCTGGTTGGCGATCACCATCCCGGTCCAGTCGCCTTCCTCCAGCTCCTGGAGGGCCCGTGCCCCGAGCTCGACCACGGCGGCGTCGATGGCGCTGGCCGGGGCGTGCAGCTCGAAGCAGAGCACCCCGTCGCCCAGGTCGACCAGGCTGGCCGAGCCGTTCTGGGCCACCACGGCCCCCCCGGCCTTGCGCGCCTCCAGGTCCAGGACCTCCGGGTCGACCGGCACCGGCTCGTAGGCGCGGGTCAGGGGGCTGTAGACCTGGCCGTCGCGGTAGAAGGCGTCGTTCCCGGCGGCCAGCATCTCGGTCACCCAGGCCGGGACCTCGATCCCGAGGGCCTCCATGCGGCCCACCCCGTCGGCCACGCCGATGGCGTCCCAGGCCCGGAACGGGCCCAGCTCGTAGCCGAAGCCCCACTCGACGGCGTGGTCGACCTCGACCAGGGAGTCGGCGATCTCCGGCACCCGGCGGGCGGCGTAGGCCAGCGACGGCAGCAGGGTGTCGCGCAGGTAGCGGGCGCCGCGGTCCTCCTCGGCCTTGTCGAGCAGGAAGCGCAGGCGCGTGCCCAGGTCGTCGTGGTCGCGGGCCGCGGGGACGATCGGCAGGTCCGGCTTGGCCGCCGGGCGGTACTCCAGGGTGTCCAGGTCGAGCACGTCGAAGACGGTCTGGCCGTCGCGCCTGCCGCGCCGGTAGAAGCCGCCGCCGGTCTTGTTGCCGAGCAGGCCCGCCTCCTGCATCCGAACCAGCGGCTCAGGGGCTGGGAGCACGTCGCGGCTCTCGTCCTCGGGCGCCAGCTCGTGCAGGTTGCCGGCCACGGCGACCATCACGTCCAGGCCGACCTGGTCGAACAGCCGGAAGGTGGCCGTCTTGGGCCGGCCTACGAGCGGCCCGGTGAGGGCGTCGACCTCCTCGATGGCGTAGCCGTGCTCGAGGGCGTAGCGGACGTCGTGCATGCCGGCGAAGCTGCCCAGGCGGTTGGCGATGAAGTTGGGGGTGTCCTTGGCCACGACCGCGCCCTTGCCGAGGACCCGCTCCACGAACGCCCGCATCCGCTCCAGCACCTCGGGGTCGGTGTCGGCGGTCGGGATCAGCTCGACCAGCTTGAGGTAGCGGGGCGGGTTGAAGAAGTGGGTGCCGCAGAAGCGGCGCCGGAAGTCGTCCGAGCGCCCCTCGGCCAGGCTGGCCAGCGGCAGCCCGGAGGTGTTGGAGGTGACCACCGCCCCGGGGCCGGCCGTCTTCTCGACCCGGGCGAACAGCTCCTGCTTGGGCTCCAGGCGCTCCACGATCGCCTCGACGACCCAGTCGGCGGCGGCGACCCGGTCGAAGTCCTCCTCGAAGGTCCCCAGGCGGATGCGCTCGGCCAGCCGGGGGCTGGCCAGGGCGGCCGGCCGGGCGGCCAGCATGCGCTTGAACCCGCCGTGCACGGCGTCGGAGTCCAGGTCGAGCAGGTCGACGGCCAGGCCGGCGTTGGCCGCGTGGGCGGCGATGGCGGCCCCCATGGTGCCGGCGCCGAGCACGGCGACGGAACGGATGTCGTGGGTCAAGGACGCACCTCCAGGTGATCGGCGTTCCGAGGGTACGCTCGAAGCGGAGCGCACCCAGCGGAGGGACCCGGCCATGAGCGAGCAACCACCGGCGTCGACCGACTTCTACCGCATCGACGACCTCCTGACCGACGCCGAGCGCGAGGTCCGCGACCGGGTCCGGACCTTCTGCGACAAGGAGGTCACCCCGATCATCAACGACTACTGGGAGCGGGCCGAGTTCCCCTTCGAGCTGGTGCCCAAGCTGGCCGCCCTCAACCTGGCCGGCGGCACCATCGAAGGCTACGGCTGCCCGGGGCTGAGCACCGTCGCCACCGGCCTGGTCGGCATGGAGCTGGGCCGGGCCGACGGCAGCATCTGCACCTTCTTCGGCGTCCACTCCGGCCTGGCCATGACCTCGATCAACCTGCTCGGGTCGGAGGAGCAGAAGCGGCGCTGGCTGCCGGCCATGGCCCGCATGGAGAAGATCGGCGCCTTCGGGCTGACCGAGCCCGACCACGGCTCGGACGCGGTCGCGCTGGAGACCCGGGCCCGCCGCGACGGCGACCACTGGGTGCTGGACGGGGCCAAGCGCTGGATCGGCAACGCCTCCTTCGCCGACCTGGTGATCGTCTGGGCCCGCGACGACGACGACAAGGTCGGCGGGTTCGTGGTCGAGAAGGGCACGCCCGGGTACGCGGCCAGCGTGATGGCCGGCAAGACGGCCAAGCGGGCCGTGTGGCAGGCCGAGATCACCCTTGACGGGGTCCGGGTCCCGGCCGAGAACCGGCTGGAGCACTCGCGCGGCTTCGCCGACACGGCCCGGGTGCTGACGGCCACCCGCTCCGGGGTCGCCTGGGAGGCGGCCGGCCACGCCCTGGCCGCCTACGAGGCCGCCCTCGCCTACGTCAGCGACCGCGAGCAGTTCGGCACCCCGCTGGCCAGCTTCCAGCTGGTCCAGTACCGGCTGGCCAAGATGCTGGCCGAGGTGACCACCATGCAGCTGCTCTGCCTGCGCCTGGCCCAGCTCACCGACGCCGGCCAGATGACCGCGGGCATAGCCTCCCTGGCCAAGATGAACAACGCCGCCAAGGCCCGCCAGGTGGTGGCCGACGCCCGCGACGTCCTCGGCGGCAACGGCATCCTGCTCGAGAACCACGTCGCCCGTCACCACGCCGACATGGAGGCCGTCTACACCTACGAGGGCACCGACGCCATCCAGAGCCTGATCGTCGGCCGCGAGATCACCGGCGAGAGCGCCTTCACGAGCCGCTGAGCCGCCGGCCCTCCTCCCTGACGACCTCCAGCATGGCCATGGTGGCCGCCGCCTGGTCGCCGCGGCGGACGGCCGCGACCACCAGCCGGCTCACCCCGGCGCCGGCCAGGGGCCGCACGGCCAGGTCGTCGCGGGGCACGGCCAGGGCCAGCCGCGGCAGCAGCGTGATCCCGGCGCCGGCGGCCACCATGCCCTGAGTGGCGTTGTAGTCGTCGGTCGGGAAGGCGACCGCGACCCGGGGCTCGAACCCGGCGGCGTGGCAGGCCCGCAGGATCGTGTCGCGGTCCGAGCAGGCGGGGCCGCCGCCCAGGACCCACGGCTCGCCGGCCAGGTCGGCCAGGGCCAGGGCCCGCCGGCGGGCCAGCGGGTGCCCGCCGGGCAGCACGACCAGCATCGGGTCCTCGAGCAGCCGGTGGGTCTCGACCAGGTCGGGGGGCGGCTGGTCGACCGGCTGGGCCAGCAGGGCCAGGTCGGCCAGCCCGGCGCGCACCCCGTCGACGGCCTCGTCGGTCGCCTCGACCAGCGAGAGCTCGACCTGGACCTCCGGGTGGCCGGCGCGGAAGGCGGCGACGGCGGCCGGCAGCAGCGCGGTGGCCGCGCTGGCGAAGGTGGACACCCGGACCCGGCCGCCCCGCAGCCCGGCGATCGCCGCCAGCTCGGCGTCGGCGGCGGCCAGCTCGGCCAGGATCGCGTCGGCCCGGCGGACCAGCGCCTGGCCGGCGTCGGTCAGGCGGACGCCGCGGCCGTGGCGCTCAACCAGCCGGGTGCCGGCCTCGCGCTCGAGGGCGGCGATCTGCTGGGAGACGGCCGACTGGCTGTAGGCGAGCGCCTCGGCGGCGGCCGAGAACGAGCCCCGCAGCGAGACCTCGCGGAGCACCCGCAGCCGGCGCACGTCGAGCATAAGCACCACTTATCGGTAGGGGCAGGAACTGTCATGTGAGCTGATGGCATTGGCTGGATACCCATCTCCCATGACCTCCACACCGACCTCGACCCGGACCGTCCGCGACTGGCGGCTGTGGCTCGCCCTGGCCACCGTCTACCTGGTCTGGGGCTCGACCTACCTGGCGATCAGGGTGATGGTGGAGACGATCCCGCCGCTGCTCGGCTCCGGGGTCCGGTTCCTGCTGGCCGGGGCCGTCCTCTACCCGTTCCTGCTGGCCCGCCGGGGCTGGACCGGGGTCCGGGTGCCGGCCCGGCAGGTCGGGGCCAGCGCCCTGGTCGGCCTGCTGTTCCTGGCCGGCGGGACCGGCCTGGTCACCGTGGCCGAGCGGGACGTCCCCTCGGGGCTGGCGGCGGTGCTGGTCGCGGCCATGCCGCTGGTCGTGGTGCTGCTGCGCCGGCTGGCCGGCGAGCGCGTCCCCCGCGCCACCGCCCTCGGGGTCGCGGCCGGGTTCGCCGGCGTCGGCGTGCTCGTGCTGCCCGGCAACCCGGCACCCGAGGCCGGCTGGTTCGGCCTGGTCCTCATCCTGATGGCCAACGTGTCGATGGCGGTGGCGTCGTTCGCCTCCAGCCGGCTGCCCGTCCCCGGCGACACCCTGGTCGCGACCGCGCTGGAGCTGCTGGCCGCCGGGGTCGCGCTCTGCCTCGGCGGCCTCCTCGCCGGCGAGGCCGCCCACCTGGAGCTGCATCGCCTCTCGGGCGCGTCCCTGGCCGCCCTCGCCTACCTGGTCGTGGCCGGCTCCCTGGTCGCCTACACCGCCTACGTCTGGCTGCTGGCCAACGCTCCCGTCTCCCAGGCCACCACCCACACCCACGTCAACCCGGTGGTCGCCGTCGCCCTCGGCTGGCTGATCCTCCAGGAGCGCGTCACCCTGGCCACCCTGGCCGGCGCCGCCCTGATCCTCGGTTCGGTGGCCGTCGTCGTCCGCCACGAGTCAGCCGAGCCGGCGCCAGCGTCACGCCCCGAGACCGTTCCGTGATGGATCGGGGTCGCAACGGTGACCGGTGGCATGCCGGTTCGTTACCTACGGCGGCCAGACTAGGCCCTGTCGATGCGCCGCAACCGACAGGCGGCGAGGGCGACGCGGGCTGGGGGGTTCGCGTCGGGGCAGCAGGAGGGGGACAATGCAGCTCAAGGAACTCACCGTCTGGTGGCAGCAGCGCAGGATCGCCCGGGAGGGTCGTGCCGCATTCGAGTCGGCCGCCACCCGCGAGCTCTACGAGGCGCTCGACGAGGCCTCGATGCTGGCGCCGAGGCGCTGACGCGCAACGACCCTGACGGCCCGGGCGATCGCCCGGGCCGTTCGGTTGTGCTGTGGCAGAGTGACCCCATGGCACACGAGCACCGTCACAGCGCCGCCGCCGAGCACCGGGGCCGGCTGACGGTGGTCCTCGCCATCACCGTGGCCGTGCTCGTGGCCGAGGTCGCCGGGGCCGCCCTCAGCGGCAGCCTGGCCCTGCTCGCCGACGCCGGGCACGTGCTGGCCGACGGCGCCGGGATCGGCCTGGCCCTGCTGGCGATCCGGTTCGCGGCACGCCCGGCCACCCCGCAGCGGACCTTCGGGTACTACCGGCTGGAGATCCTGGCCGCCGTGGTCAACGCCGTGCTGCTGTTCGGCGTGGCCGGGTTCGTGCTGGTCGAGGCGTGGCGGCGCCTGACCGACCCGCCGGCGGTGGCCAGCGGGCTGATGCTGGCCGTGGCCGCCGCCGGGCTGGTCGCCAACGCCGTCTCGCTGTGGCTGCTCCACGGCGGCCAGCGGGACAGCCTGAACCTGCGCGGCGCCTACCTGGAGGTCTGGGGCGACCTGCTCGGTTCGGTGGCGGTCCTGGCCGCCGCCGCCGTGATCGCCGTCACCGGCTTCCAGGCCGCCGACCCGATCGCCTCGGCCCTGATCGGCGCGGCCATCCTGCCCCGGACCTGGCGGCTGCTCCGGGAGGCGGTGGACGTCCTGCTCGAGGCCACCCCCAAGGGGGTCGACATGGACGAGGTCCGCCGGCACCTGCTCGAGACCCCGGGCGTGACCGACGTCCACGACCTGCACGCCTGGACCATCACCTCCGGCCTGCCGGTGCTGTCGGCCCACGTGGTCCTGGAGCGCCACGCCGACGCCGGCAAGGTCCTCGACGGGCTCGGCGAGTGCCTGGCCGGCCACTTCGACATCGAGCACTCCACCTTCCAGCTCGAGCAGCCCGAGCACCGCGGGCACGAAGGAGCGACCCACCGGTGACCGGCATGCCCACCCGCCGCCTGGGCGGGCTCCAGGTCGGCGCCGTCGGGCTCGGCGAGATGCCGATGTCGCTGGCCGGCCGGCCCGACGAGGACCGCTCGATCCGCACCATCCACGCCGCCCTTGACGCCGGCGTGACCCTGGTCGACACCGCCGACGCCTACTGCCTCGACGGCTCCGAGATCGGCCACGGCGAGCGGCTGGTCAGGAAGGCCCTGGACGCCTGGCCGGGCGACCGCGACCGGGTGCTGGTGGCCACCAAGGGCGGCCACACCCGCGAGGGCCGCGAGTGGGGCCTCGACGGGCGCCCCGAGCACCTGCGCCAGGCGTGCGAGGCCAGCCTGCGCGCCCTCGGGGTCGACGCCATCGGCCTCTACCAGCTCCACCGGCCCGACCCCAAGGTCCCGTTCCTCGAGTCGGTCGGGGCCATGGCCGAGCTCAAGGCGGCCGGCAAGGTCCGGCTCGTCGGCCTCTCCAACGTCAGCGTCGACCAGGTCAAGCAGGCCCGCCAGGCCGTCGAGGTGGCCAGCGTCCAGAACGAGTTCTCGCCCCGCTTCCGCCGCTCCGAGGGCGAGCTGGCCTTCTGCGCCGCCGAGCGGATCGCCTTCCTGCCCTGGAGCCCACTGGGCGGGATCGGGCGGGGCCGCGACCTGGGCGGCCGCCATGCCGCCTTCGCCGAGGTCGCCGCCGCCCACGGCGTCTCGCCTCAGCAGGTCGCCCTGGCCTGGGAGCTGGCCAAGGCCCCGGTGGTCATCCCCATCCCCGGGGCCAGCCGTCCCGAGACCATCACCGACAGCGCCGCCGCCGCGACCCTGCGCCTGAGCGCCGACGACCTGGCCCGCCTGGACCGGATCTAGCCGGACCGGACCCGGCGACGCGAACGGGGGAGCCGGTCGGCTCCCCCGTGTGGATCGTGGTGGCTAGGTGTGGAGCACGCCGATGCCCTCGTGCTCGGCGGTGCCGCCCCGGCCGTTCACCTGGACGAGCAGGTGGCCGTTGAAGGACTGGTCCGGGTAGCGCCAGGAGACGGACCAGCGCTCGCCGTCCTCGCCGGCGCGGTCGACCCCGAGCAGCTTGGCGTAGGCCCGGGTGCCGGTCCCGGTGGGGACCAGCAGCACGCGGACCTCGCCGGCGCCGAAGGCCCGGACCCGGACGGTGAAGGTCCCCGACCCGGTGAGGGTCACGAGCCTGGCCGAGCCGACCGCGGGCGGGTTGGTGGTGACGCCGAGGATCTGCGGCTTGTGGTCGCTGTTGACGAACCGGACACGGACGGCGGAGGCCTCGATGATCCCGGGGCCGGCGCCGGTGTCGCCGCTGAAGACGACCCAGCCGGCGTCGACGCCGGGGGTCGGGGTGGCGAAGGTGATCTGGCCGAGGAACGGCGACAGCTCGGTCCCGCCGCCGTTCACGAAGCCCTTGCCGAGGACGTGGTCGGGGCCGCGCCGGTCCTGGGTGACGGTGACGTGCACGGTGCCCTCGTAGGAGACGGACTGGCCGCTCACCGTGAGCGGGGACTGGATGCGGGCGAAGGGCAGCGGCTGGGCGACCTCGATGTCGGCGGCCTTGGCCCCGGTGGGGACCCAGCCGTTGGTGTAGCGGTGGAGCTGCACCAGCGTGGTCACCCGGTCGAACGCGCGCCCGCCCTCGCCGGCCTTCGGGTGGAGGCCGACCTCGGCGGTGGCGGACCCGGTCTTCCGGTAGGACGCGGCCACCGGGTCGCGCATGCCGAGCTCGCGCAGGAAGGCGACCCCGGCCGCCCTGGCGGCCTGCTGGTCGCGGTTGAGAGGCTTGGGCGTGGTGGTCTCGGGGCCGCGGCCGTCGTCCTTGCCGGCCACGACGCCGGTGGGAGCGGGAACCGTGGTCGTCGGGGTGGCGACGGCGGTGGGCTGGACGGGGCTGTCCCGGCCGACCACGAAGGCGGTGCCGACCCCGAGCGCGACGGCGAGCACGCCGCCGCCGGCGATGAGACGGATGTGGACTGGACGCATTGCTGACCCCCCGGTCGACGCTCCCTCACTGGAGCGCTCGGGTACCAGGTTCGTCCGATCCGGTCACGAAACCCGATCGGCGCCATCTCGGACGCGTCCCCGAACGATCTCCGGCCGATCTCGGTTTGGGAGGTGGTCCGTTACCCTTCGACCCTGACCGTGCCGCGCATGTCGCGATGGATGGCGCAGCGGTAGGCGAAGGCGCCGGCGGTCTGGAAGAGGTGGGAGAACTCGTCGCCCTCCTCGAGCTCGCCGGAGCGGAACCCGCCGTCGACGGCGGTGACGGTGTGGGTCACGCCGGCGTCCTGGTGCGCCCAGGTGACCCGCTGGCCGACCTTGGCCCGGACGGTCGCCGGGGCGAAGGTGAAGTTCGCGATCCGGACGTCCCCGGTCCCGGCGCCGTCGCCGTTCGAGCTC
Source organism: Actinomycetota bacterium (assembly GCA_036280995.1). Taxonomy (NCBI): domain Bacteria; kingdom Bacillati; phylum Actinomycetota; species Actinomycetota bacterium. Next base: position 17,984 of record DASUPQ010000556.1, read on the forward strand.
GCGGGCGCGGCCAGGGTCGCGGAGGCGGCGGGCCGGGCGCCGGGCGCGCCCTCGTCCCCGCCGTCGCCGCAGCCGGCGGCCAGCAGGGCGACGGCGGCCACCATGACCAGGATGTTGCGGGTGCGGTGCAGGGCAAGGACCTCCTCGGACGGCGGGTCCTCTGGAGAACCGCGCGGGTGCGCCGAAGGTTCCCGTTTGCCAATCCGGCGGGTCAAGGAGCACGCTGCTGATCGCTATGACCGAAGGCCGGCTCGCACCCGAAGAGGTCCGGACGCGGACCTTCACCAGGGTCGTGCGCGGCTACCGGCGCCGGGAGGTCCGTCGGCTGCTGGAGCGGGCCGCCGCCGACCTGGCCCGCCTGCGCAACGGCCCGGTCAGGAATGGTCCGGACGACGAGCCGCCTCTCACCCCCGAGCAGGTCGAGGAGGTCCGGTTCCAGCCGGCCCTCGGCGGCTACGAGATGGACGAGGTCGACGAGTTCCTCGACCAGCTCGTGGTCGAGCTCGAACGCGCCGGCCGCGGGCCCCTCCGGCCCCCGTCCGCCCTCCCCGCCCCAGCGCGCGAGGGCGTGTTCCCCGCCGCCACCCCCGCCGCCACCCCCGGTCCCCCGCCCCCCGAGCCCAGGCCGTCAGCCGACGACGAGCAACCCGTCGCCGGGCCCGAAGGTCCCCCCGCCCGCCCCGAGGGTCCCGCCCCGCGGCGCGAGGCTCCCGCCGCCCGGCACGGGCCTCCGGCCGGCCCGCCCGAGCCGACCCCGACCCCGCTGCCGCCGACCCCGACCCCGCTGCCGACCCCGACCCCGGCCGCGGGGCCGCTCCCGGCGGCCCAGCCGCCGCCGGCCGCCGCACCACCCGCCGCCGGGGTGCCA
>DASUPQ010000557.1 GCA_036280995.1 Actinomycetota bacterium
TTCGTGGACGGCGAGGGCGAGGCCGTCCTCGCCGGCACGACCTCCCCGGTGACCCCCAACGACCTGGTCCTGGTCCCGGCGGGGACGGTCCACAACTTCATCAACACCGGCCAGGGCCCGCTGCGCCTGGTCACCGTCTACGCCCCGCCCGAGCACGCCCCCGGCACCGTCCATCAGACCAAGGCCGAGGCCGACGCGGCCGAGGCCGCCGGGCACTGACCGACGGACGGGGAGGGACCTGGCATGCGCGTGCTGCTGATCGGCCCGCCGGGGGCGGGGAAGGGGACCCAGGCGGCGCGGATCGCCGAGCATTTCGACCTGGGGAACATCGCCACCGGGGCCCTGCTGCGGGAGGAGGTGGCGAAGGGGACCGAGCTGGGCAAGGTGGCCAAGGAGTACATGGACCGGGGCGACCTGGTCCCCGACGACATCGTGATCGAGATGGCCAGGGACCGGATGGTCCAGGCGAGCGAGGCGGGCGGGTACGTCCTGGACGGGTACCCGCGCACGCTGGCCCAGGCCGAGGCCGCCTACCGGTGGGCGGTGGCCCGGGGGATCCCGTTCGACCTGACCCTCTATTTCGAGATCGAGGAGGAGGAGCTGCTGGCCCGCCTGGCCGGCCGGGCCCGGGAGGAGCACCGCTCCGACGACACCGAGGAGACGGTCCGCCACCGCCTTGAGGTGTTCGGGGTCCAGACCAAGCCGCTGGTCGACTACTACCAGCGCCGCGGGATCCTGGTCCGGATCAACGCCGTCGGGCCGATCGACGCCATCTCCGAGCAGATCTTCGCCACCCTCCACTGGCACAAGGCCCGCGCCATGGCCGCCGGCGCCAACCGCCCCGAGTGGGCCTTTGACGCCTCGGGGTCGTCCTAGGCGCGGCGCAGGGTTGCCGGGGGCTGGCTCCAGCCCTGGGACGGGGTGGCGTGGAGGAACTCGTCGGATGGGGGCTCGACCTCGCGGTGCTCGCGGGCGCGATCCTGGCCGCGCGGCTACGCCCGGCCGCTCGCCGGTGAGGAGCGATGGGCCAGGAGGCCGTGGCGGGGGGCGACGACCAGGGAGACGGCGAACATGGCCGCGGCCACCAGCACGATGGTGGCGCCGGCGGCGACCCGCCACTGCAGGGAGATGGCCAGGCCGACGACGCCGCTGGCGGCGCCGAGGGCGGCCGACAGGGCCATGGTGGCGCGGAGGCGCTCGGTCCAGAGGCGGGCCGTGGCCGCCGGGGCGACGATCAGGGCCACGGCCAGGATGGTGCCGACGGCCGGGATCGAGGTGACCACGACCGCCTCGACCACCAGGAGCAGGACGACGTCGAGGACCAGCACCGGGTAGCCGAGGGCGGCCAGCCCGCCCCGGTCGAAGGCGCCGAGGACCAGCTCCTTGTGGAGGGCGGCGAGCACGGCCAGGACGGCGGCGCCGACCACGGCGGTGGTGAGCAGGTCGGACGGCCGCACGGTGACGATCGAGCCGACCAGGTAGGCGGTCAGGTCCCTGGTGAAGCCGGCCTGGGCCGACAGCAGCAGCACCCCGAGGGCGAACGCCCCCGACAAGGTGACCCCGACGGCGCTGGTGTCGTCGACCCGGTCGCGGGCGCCGAGGAGGGCGACCACGACCACGACGACGGCCCCGAAGGCGGCCGCCCCGGCGAACAGGCTGATCCCCAGCAGCGCGGCCAGGACGACCCCGGGGAAGGTGGCGTGGCCAAGGGCCATGGTGAAGAAGGGCAGGCGGCGCAGGAGCACGTGGACGCCGACGGCCCCGCAGAGCGCGCCGACCATGACCGCCTCCAGCAGGGCCCGGCGGGCGAACCCGTCCCCGAACGCCTCCAGCGGGTTCATCGGGCCCCAACCTTGGCCTGTGCGCCGGCCGGGACCCGGGCCCGGCCCCGGCGGCGGCGCAGCGGGGCCACGGCGGCGGCGAGCCCGAACAGCCCGACCAGGACGACCACGATGGTGGCGCCGGCGGCCAGCCGGAGGTCGTGGTCGACCGAGACCTCGTAGCTGACGGCCAGCCCCAGCCAGCCCCCGGCGGCGCCGAGCAGGCAGGCCAGGGCGGTCATGGCCCCCACCCGGTCGGTCAGGAGCCGGGCGGCGGCCGCCGGGACCACGATCAGGGCGATCACCAGGACCGTGCCCACGGCCTCGACGGCGGCCACCACGACCAGGGCGATGAGGAGATTCAGGGCCAGGTCGAGCCGGCCGGTGCGGTAGCCCATGGCGGCGGCCGCCTCCGGGTCGAAGGCGCGCAGCACCAGCTCCTTGTGGAGGACGGCCAGGACGATCGCGGCGACCACGGCCACGGCCAGGGTCTGGACCAGGTCGGTACGGTCGATGGCCAGGACCCGGCCGAACAGGAACACGGTCAGGTCGGCGGTGAAGCCGCGGGTCCGGGAGATCAGCACCACCCCGAGGGAGAAGAACGAGGTGAGCAGGATGGCCAGGGCGGCGTCGTTCCCGACCCGGCGGTGGCCGCCCAGCACGGTCAGCAGCACCGCCGTCAGCACCCCGAAGGCCAGGGCGCCGAGCAGGATCGAGCGGCCGAGCAGGTGGGCGATCACGATCCCGGGGAACACGGTGTGGGTGAGGGCGTCGCCCACGAAGGCCAGGCGGCGCAGCACCACCAGCACGCCCACGGCGCCGGCCAGGGCGCCCAGCACCAGCACCTCGACCAGGGCCCGCTGCATGTACGGGATGGTGAAGGGCTCGAACAGGTTCACGGCCGGGCGACGATGACCCCGTCGCCGCGGAGCTGGAGGGCCTGGCCGCCGTAGGTGGCCCGCAGCAGCTCGGGGGTGAGGGTGGTGCCGATCGGGCCGAAGCCGATCTGGTGCCGGTTGAGCAGGCAGACCTCGTCGCAGGCGAGGTGGGCCAGGCCCAGGTCGTGGGTGGCCATGACGACCGCGGCTCCGGTCGCCCGCAGCCGGCCGAGGGCGGCCAGCAGCAGGTCCTGGGAGAGGGCGTCGACCCCGTTGAACGGCTCGTCGAGCAGCAGCAGCCGCGGCTCCTGGGCGATCGCCCTGGCCAGCAGGACCCGCTGGCGCTGGCCGCCGGAGAGGGTGCCGAACCGGGACGAGGCCCGCTCGGCCAGGCCGACCTCGGCCAGGGCCTGGGCGGCGGCCCGCCGGTCGGCCGGGCCCGGCCGCCGCACCCAGCCGACCCGCGGGTAGCGGCCCATCAGCACCACCTGGAGGGCGGACACGGGGAACTCGGCGTCCAGGGTGTCGGCCTGGGGGACGTAGGCGACCTGGCGGCGGGCCGCCTGGGGCGGGCGGCCCAGGACCTCGATGGTCCCGCTGGTCAGGGGGACGAGGCCGAGGACGGCCCGGATGAGGGTGGACTTGCCGGCCCCGTTGGGGCCGATGAGGGCGACCGACTGGCCGGCCGCCACCTCCCCGTCGACCCCCTCGACCACCGGCTCGCGCTCGTAGGCGACGGTGGCCCGCCGCAGCGCCAGCACGGGCGGGGGGGTCCGGGGGACCGCCGGGGTGGTCCCCCGGTCGGTCGGGTCGGTGGGCGGGAGGTCAGGTGCCACTGAGGTTGCTCACGATCGTGGCCGTGTTGTGCCGGATCATCTTGAGGTACGTGTCGCCGTCGGACCCGGGCGGGCCGAGGGCGTCGCCGTAGAGGGCGTCCTCGCCGACCACGACCCTGACCCCGGCCTCGCGGGCGATCGTCTCGGCCGCCCGCGGGGGCAGGGAGGTCTCGGAGAAGACGGCCTTCACGCGGGTCGCCTCGATCTTGGCCACCAGGTCGCGGATGTCGCGGCCGGACAGCTCGGCCGAGCTGTCGAAGCTGGGGATGACGGAGCCGACCAGTTCCAGCCCGTAGCGGTCCAGGTAGTAGCCGAAGGCGTCGTGGTTGGTGACCACCTTGCGGTTGGCCAGGCTGCCGACCTGCCCCTCGACCTCGTCGTCGAGGGCGCGCAGCTCCTTGGTGTAGGCGGCCAGGCCGGCCTGGTAGGCGGCCGCCCCGGCCGGGTCGGCGGCGGCCAGGCCGCGTTCGATGTTGGCCGCCATGACCTGGGCGTTGCCGGGGTTCTGCCAGATGTGGGGGTCGGGCTCGCCGTCGACCTGGCGCAGCCGCACCCCCTGGCTGGTGTCGACCACCGGGCCGTCGAACCCGGAGCTCTCGATGATGTCGCCCAGCCACTCCTCCAGGCCGACCCCGTTCTGGAGCACCAGGTCGGCGTGGGCCAGGGCGTCGATGTCGGCCGGGGAGGGCTCGTAGTCGTGGGCGTCGATGCCGGGCCGGAGCAGGCTGGTCACCCGGACCCGGTCGCCACCGACGTTGGCCGCCAGGTCGGCCACCTGGGTCGTGGTCGCCACCACCCGCAGCTCCCCGCCGTCAGCGCCGTCGCCGTTCCCGGCGCCGCCCGGCCCCGCGCACCCGGACGCCAGCAGGGCCGCCAGGCAGGCCGCCACCAGCGCGACCCGTCGACGACCCATGGCACCGTCCTAGCTGTGGAGGCTGGTACCTCCCATCCTACAGCTTTTGGCAATGATTCTCATAACCGACTCAGCCGCAGCGCTGGCACAGGCCGCGCAGCTCCAGGCGGTGGTCGGTGACGGTGAAGCCGGTGCGGGCGGCGACGGCGTCCAGCAGCGAGGCCAGGCCGGCGTCGACCTCGGGCGGGACCGGGTCGTCCTCGATCCGGCCGCAGCTGGAGCAGACCAGGTGATGGTGGTGGCCGACCAGCTCCTCGGACAGCTCGTAGCGGGCGTGCCCGCCGCCGGCGCCCGGGTAGCGGGTGACGGCGCCGGCCTGCTCGAGCACGACCAGGTTGCGGTAGATCGAGCTCACCGGCAGCTTGCCCGGGCCCTCGGCCAGCTCGACGATCTCCAGCGGCCGCCCGGCCCCGTGGAGCAGCTCGACCAGGGTGCGCCGGCCGGAGGTGTAGCGCTGCTGGGCGCGGCCGAGCCGCGCCGCGACCTCGGCGTGGGGCGCCTGGCTGCTCACCGTCTCACCTCCCGGATGCTCGCTGTGGGCAGGTCACATCGTACGCAGGCCCTTGGGGTAGTGGTTCTTGAGCGTCCCGCCGCCCGCCCGGCCCCATCCCAGCGGCCAGCCGTTCCAGGTGACCAGCGTCCACCCGGCCGGCCCCCCGTGGTCCAGGGTCTCCCCCCGCAGCCAGGCCGCGGCCTCGCCGTCGTCCAGCCCCCGGGTCCGTCGGACCATGCCCGGTCGCGCGGCCATGGCCAGCGCATGCCCCGGCTCGAACCTGCCCGGCCGCGCCCGCCCGAGCAGCAGCCCCGGCCGCACCAGCCGCACCCCGGCGGCCGCCACCTCCTCGTCGGGAACGCTGTAGGCCCGCTCCCCCACCACCGCCACCCCCGGCAGGTCCCCCTGCAGCGCGTCGTCCGCGAACCCCCGCCACGCGTCGAGCACATCTCCCGCCCGCCCGCGAACGGGGCCGGTGGACGAAGCAATGCCCCCCAGTTCCCCGGGCGCACCCAGCTTGGCGATGAAGTGACCTTCGCCGCGGAGGTGGTGGGGCCAGAGGCGGACCGTCTTCGCCAGGTCGGGGGGGCCGCCGGGGGTCCAGTCGGGGCGGCCGGGGGCGAAGCCGGGGTGGTTGGGGATGTCGAGGACCCGCCAGCCCGGGTGGGCGGCGAGGAACCCGGCGACCTGGTGCTCGTTCTCCTCGGGGGCGAAGGTGCAGGTCGCGTAGACGAGCACGCCGCCGGGGCGGACCAGGCGGGCGGCGTCGGCGAGCAGGCCGCGCTGGCGCTCGGCGCTGCCCCGGACGTGGCCGGGGCGCCATTGGGCGGCGGCCCCGGGGTCGCGGCGGAACAGGCCCTCGCCCGAGCAGGGGGCGTCGAGCAGGACCCGGTCGAACCCGCCGGGGAGCCGTTCGGCCAGGCGGGCCACGGTCTCGCCGGCCAGCACCGTCCGCCACGAGCCCCAGCGGTCGAGGTTGTCGGCCAGGGCCTGGACCCGGCTGCGCTGGACCTCGTTGGCCACCACCGCCCCGGCGCCGCCCAGGCGGCCCGCGACCAGGGTCGCCTTGCCGCCGGGGGCGGCGGCCAGGTCGAGCACCCGCTGGCCGGGCCGCACGTCCAGGGCCTCTCCGACGGCCAGGGCCGACGGCTCCTGCACGTAGCAGAGCCCGGCCGCGTGGGCCAGGGTGCGGCCGACCCGGACGCCCTCGGGGAGGAAGAACGCCTCCGGGCACCACGGCACCGGGTCGGGCGGGATCCC
>DASUPQ010000558.1 GCA_036280995.1 Actinomycetota bacterium
TTGGGTTTCGAGATGAATGTCGTTCAGCTTCACCAAGTCTTGGCGGTCAAGCTCGACTCCCACCGAGATGACCGCGGTATTCCGCTGAGGCCGTGGTGGACGCCCTAGGGCGAGCTACTAGTTTTGCAGCTCTCTCACTCGCGGTGAGCCGACCAGATCTGATGGCCACGGCCGTCCTCGCCTCAGCCTCCTACTTCTCGTCAAAGGAACATCGGGACTCTCTTCGCACGCAGACTGTCGATGCGCTCGCGGCGACTTGGTTTCCTTCACCCCAGGCGCGTGACGCAGCCATGCACGCAGGACTCGGATCTGACGGAAAGCTGCACTTGTGGAACGGGTTGCGGTGCGTGCTTCAACGCACAAATATGGCGTCGACGGACATTGACGGCGAGTCGGACTTGTGCATCTAAGAGCCTTGACCAAGAGACCCAAGGTCTTACCGCGGGCGGAGAACGGTGACAGCTCCTAATGCCGCTCAAGGGATGATCGCCGGACGGGCTGAGGGTGAGGATATCCCCATGGCTGAGCCGGCCACGACGGCGCCGTTGACGGCCGTCGGCCACGAGCGCGACGCGCTGCTGGCGACCAAGCTGCATCTGCCGCGCCCGCGGCCGGGGCTGGTGGCGCGCCCGCGGCTGCTGGCACGGCTGAACGAGGGCGTGGGGCAGGAGCTGGTGCTGGTCTGCACCCCTGCCGGGTTCGGCAAGACGACCCTGCTGGCCGAGTGGGTCCGCGCCGGCCAGCGGCCGGTGGCCTGGCTGTCGCTGGATGAGGCGGACAACGACCCGGCGCGGTTCTGGCGCCATGTTGCCGCCGCCCTGGAGCCGGTGCGGCCCGGGGTCGCCGAGCGGGTGACCGCGCTGCTCGGATCGCCACCGGCCTCGTTCGAGGGCCCGGTGACCGCGCTCGTCAACGAGCTGGCGGAGCTGTCCGACGACGTCGTGCTGGTGCTGGACGACTATCACCTGATCCAGGCGCCGGCTGTCCATGTCTCGGTCGAGTTCCTGCTCCAGCACCTGCCCCCCTCCCTGCGGCTGGTGCTGGCCAGCCGAGCGGACCCGCCGCTGTCGCTGGCGGGGCTGCGGGGCCGCGGCCAACTGGCTGAGCTGCGCCAGACCGACCTCCGTTTCACCCCCCAGGAGGCCGGCGAGCTGCTGGGGGCTACGGTGGGGGCCGAGCTGCCGGAGGTTGCTGTGGCCGCCTTGGGGAACCGGACCGAAGGCTGGGCGGCTGGGTTGCAGCTGGCCGCCCTATCGCTGCAGGGCCGCAGCGATATCGGTGAGTTCGTGGAGGGGTTCTCGGGCAGCCACCGCTACGTGCTCGACTACCTGACCGAGGAGGTTCTGGACCGCCAGCCCCCACAGCTACGGACCTTCCTGTTGGAAAGCTCGGTGCTGGAGCGGTTGTGCAGCCCGCTATGCGAAGCGGTGACCGGCCGGAACGACAGCCAGCAGCTGCTGGAGCAGGTTGAGCGGGCCAATCTGTTCCTTGTCCCCTTGGACGACGTGCGTGGCTGGTGGCGCTATCATCATCTGTTCGCCGACCTGCTCCGCGGCCGCCTCCAGCAGCAGTGGCCCGAGAGGGTGCCGGAGCTGCACCGGGCCGCAGCCGACTGGTGCGAGCGGCACGGGCTGGTCGACGACGCCATTCGCCATGCGCGAGCCGCTGGCGACCTGCCGTGGGCCGCCCGGCTGGTCGAGCAGCACTTCGAGGCGGTGCTCGGCCGCCGCGAGGACGCCACGCTGCGCCGGTGGCTGGAGCTGCTGCCGGCCGAGGTGGTGCGCTCCCGGCCGCGGCTGTGCCTCCTCCAGGCCTTCTGGGCGCTGATCGGCAGCCGGGTGGAGGCGGTGGAGCGGCTGCTGGACGATGCCGAGCGTGCGTTCTCCTATGCTGGCGAGGAGCCGTATCAGCCGGCGGTCGGCCGGGCGGCGAGTCTGGTGGCGAACATCCGGGCGGCGATCGCCCGCCTGCGTGCCGGCGCCGCACATCTCCGCGGCGATGCCGAGCAGACGATCACATTGGCCCGCCGGGCCCTGGCCGAGCTGGACGAGGGCGAATGGATGCTGGAGTCGGTGACCCGCTGGCAGCTGGTCGGCGCCGAGTGGCTGCGCGGCCGCCCGGCGGAGGCCGAACGCGGCTTCCTCTCTGCCCTCGCCAGCCTCGCCGCCTGGCGCACGACCGGGCAACTGACACTGGTCGCGTGGGGCTACGACCACCTGGGCCACGCCCAGCGCGCCCGAGGGCACCTGGGCGCGGCGCTGGCGACCTACCAGGAGGCGCTGGAGGCGGTGGCCGGGGATCCGGGCCAACCGGTCATGCCGGCCGCAGTTCGCGAGGCCGAACAGGTCCCGCTCAGCGGGGCGGTGGTCGGCCTGCTCAACCCATCGCCAGCGGTGCGGGCCCGGCTGGAGCTGGCCAACGGCCAGGTCAAGGCCGCCGCCCGCTGGGTCCAGCAGCGCGGTTTCGCCGTCCAGGACGAGCCTGGCTACCCGCGGGAGCGTGACTACCTGGTGCTGGCGCGGGTGCTGCTCGCCCAGCATGCACCCGAACGGGCACTGGAGCTGCTGGAGCCGTGGACGGCCCTGGCTGCGTCGCAGGGTCGGACCGAGAGCACCATCGAACTCCTGGCGCTCCAGGCGCTGGCCCATGCGGACCGCGGTGACGAACCGGCCGCGCTGACCACCCTGGCTGAGGCCCTCGTCCTGGGGGCGCCAGAGGGCTACCTGCGTGTGTTCGTCGACGAGGGCCTCCCGATGGCAGCTCTGTTTCGCCGGTTGCTGGGAGGCCGGCATCCGGAGTGGCAGGCGGCTGTCGACGCCGTCCCCCGCGACTACCTGGCCCGCCTGGCGGTCGCATTCGAGCAAGCCGGTGCGCCGGTCTTCCCTGCCGCCAAGCGTGGCGCCGTTCTGGTTCCGGGGCTGGTCGAGGCGTTGAGCGCGCGTGAGCTGGAGGTGCTAGCGCTGCTGGCCACCGGCAAGTCCAACCGGGCCATCGCCGAGGATCTGGTGGTCACGCTTGACACCGTCAAGCGCCACGTCACCAACCTGTTCAACAAGCTCGGGGTCGCCAACCGCGTCCAGGCCGTGGCCCGGGCTCGCGAGCTGGGATTGCTGTCTTAACCGCACCCCCGACTACTCGCCTATTGGTGTAGCAGCAGGCGCGCAGGGTGCTCGTGGGTTCCCACCCTCGTTCCCACCTTCAGGTGATGCCCGAGCCCGGCGGCGCTCATAGCGTGCTTGCAGGAACATGCGAGAGGAGAACGGGAATGAAAACGGTCCTGGTGCTCAGCGGCAAGGGCAAGACCGGCCGCCGCGTCGTCGAGCAGCTCGAGGCCCGCGGGGTGCCGTACCGGCTGGCCTCCCGCTCGAGCGAGCAACGCTTCGACTGGTACGACGACAGCACCTGGTCGGCGACGGTCGCTGGCGCCGACACGGCGTACCTAGCACCTCCGGTCGGCCCGACCGGTCTGACCCAGGCCGGGCGGTTCATCAAACAGGCCGCAGCCGATGGCCTTCGCCGGGTGGTGCTGCTGTCGGGCCGCGGCGTGGGCAGCCCGGGTCGCGAGTTCGACGTCTACGAGAGCGGTCTCGAGCTCGAGCACGCGGTCAAGGACAGCGGCGTCGACTGGACCATCGTCCGACCGGCCTGGTTCGCGCAGGGGTTCAGTGAGGACTTTCTCCGTGACCACGTGCTGGCCGGAGAGATTCGCGTGTCGGCGGGTGACGGCGCCGAAGCCTGGATCGACACGAACGACGTCGGGGACGTCATGACGGCTGCCCTGCTGGACCGGCGCCACATCGGCCAGACGTACTCGCTGTCCGGACCCCGCACCCTGACCATGACCGAGGTCGCCGCCGAGCTGACCGTCGCCACCGGCCGTCCGGTCGGCTACGTCGATCTCGCGCCGGAGGAGCACGTCGCCGAACTGGTCGGGTTCGGCCTGACGCTGGAGGACGCGGAGTCGGTGCGCGATCTGTTCGCGGTGATCCGCAACCACCGTTCGGAGTACGTGTCGGACGGCGTCCAGCAGGTTCTCGGCCGGGCCCCGCGCGACTTCACAGACTGGGCCCGCGAGACCGCCAAGACCGGGGTGTGGGCGGCGTAGCGGCGACAACGATGGCCATCCATCCCGCGATCTATCACGACGACACACCACGAGAGATCGGCTTCTTGACCGCGGCGGATCGCGCGGGTGGCATCGACATCGCGCTCAACGTGAACACCGTCTCGTAGGAGTAACAAAGCATCATGCAAGCGGTGTCGGATGCATTCCTTTTCACCATCGCCGAAGTCTCGGCGACGCTGATCGGCCTGTTCGTACTTGGGGTGTTCTTCTATATCGATAAGGGCCTTCGCCAGCTCCACGACATCCGCGACGTCGTGGCGCCCTACATTCGGGCTGGCACCAGGATCGTGCTGGTTCTCTACGCAATCCCCCTGGGGATCTCGCTCACCCTTGTCGTCCTGGAGCCGATCTGGACCAGGTTGCTGTTCGCATGGCTGAGTCTCGTACTTGTTGCCGCGAACCTCGACACAGCTGCGCGAATCCGAGCCTTCGTTAAGGTCGTCGGCTCGTCTTCTTTTCCCCTGCTCGAGGTGGCGGGCACGGTGGGGGTGCTGCGCTCGTCCTCCTCCCGTGGCTGCTCGGAGGACTCCGTCCCAGCAGGGAAGACTTCACCTGGGCGATTCTCCTGTCGCTGCTGGTCGGGTTCTTTAGCACGAGCACGGTTTTGCTGTCCGTGTTCGACATTATCCGGCTCGACGCCACTGCCGGAGTTGGGAGTAAGTGATGACCGGCTACGAGCTCGCCCTGTTCACCCACCTGCTGGGAGTGGTCACCCTCTTCGCCGCGATCGCGCTGGTCGAGACCGCCGGGGCCCGTCTACGACGGGCAGCGAATGTCCAACACGTTCGGCTCTGGGTCGACCTGACTCGCACGGCAGCCCCGCTTTTCCCGGTCGCCTTGTTGACGGTGCTGGGAAGCGGGCTATTCATGGCTGCCGACTCCTGGACCTTCACCACACCCTGGGTGGTAGTCGCGATCGCTGGTGTAATCGTCATGGGCGGAATCGGTGGCATGGTGCAAGGCCGGTACTGGGCAGCAATCGGCAGAACCGCTCGGGCCACCGAAAACGGCCCCGTACCACAGCCTCTCAGCGAGTTCATCGCTGCGCCGGCCCTATGGGTGTCGGTCGCTGCCCCAGACGTCGGCACCCTCGGCATCCTGTGGACCATGGCCATTAAGCCCGGCTGGACCGGCTCAATCGTTGCCGTCGCCGGCATGGGGACGCTCGGCGCGATCGCTGGCTACACCCTCAGCAGTCGCCAGCGACAGTCCACGAGCACCGCACACTTTCCACGATCGACTTCGAAGGAGTGGCGATGAGCGACTCGGTAGAGTCCGGCGCGGCGGCGGAGACCATCCGGACCGTCGGCCAGTGGCAGGTCCCCGCTCTCGGCGCCGGCACGTGGGCGCTGGGTGGCCCCTGGGAGTTTGCGGGCGCCCCAGCCGGCTGGGGTGAGGTCGACGACGAAGTGTCGATCGCCGCGGTTCGCGCCGCATACGAAGGTGGCGTACGGCTGTTCGACACAGCCGATGCCTACGGCTGTGGCCATGCCGAACGCGTTCTCGGGAAGGCGGTCGCGCCGTTCCGCGACGACGTGGTGATCGCGACAAAGGTGGGGCTGGTCTTCGATGAGGCCACCCGCACCGGCAACGGCATCGACATCAGCCCGGCCTACATTCGGCGGGCGTGCGAGGCAAGCCTGCGCAGGCTGGGAACCGACCACATCGACCTGTACCAGCTGCACCCGGGCGAAGTCACCGCGGACCAGGCGCCGGCCGTAGTCGAGGTATTCGACCAACTCGCCGCCGAAGGGAAGATCCGCAGCTACGGGACGGCCAACGAGGCCGTGGATGTCATCGACGTCTTTGCCACAGGCGCTGGATGCGTCGCGGTGCAGCAGCAGCTGAACGTCTTAAGCGCCAACGAAGCCGCGTTAGCGCGCTGCGAGGCCCATGATCTCGCCGTACTCGCTCGTAGCCCGCTCGCGATGGGGTTCCTGTCCGGCAAGTACCGCGTGCGCGACCAGCTTGCCCCCGGTGATGTCCGCCGGGAAACGCCATATTGGGACTACTTCACCGAGGCCGGCATGCCGCGATGGCAGCAACGACTGGCCGCGATACGCGACGAGCTTTGCACCGACCAGCGCACCCTGGTCCAAGGTGCGCTGGCATATGTCTGGGCACGCTCGCACCGAGCGGTCGCGCTCGGCGGTATCAGAACACCCGAACAGGCCAGGGAACAGGAAGGCGCACTCGCCCACGGGCCGTTGACATCGGCGCAGACCGCCCGCATCGACGCCCTGATCGCTGCTGCCTGACCATCGTGGGAAGGCACTGCCGGGTGCGGCTCGCCGTGCAGCAATTGCACGACACCGCCGCGCTCGCCGATCCCTCGTCTCAGACTTCGTAACGTGTCGCCGAGCAGCTCCCGGTCCGCGTCGGCGAGCGCCGGCGTGTCGTCGCGGCTCGCCACCAGCTGTTGCGCCTGATCGACTCGATCCGTGAAGTGCGGCGTCGCGACATCGAGCGTGCGCATGCGGGCATGCAGCTGCGCCAGCGCATTGGCGTAGTCGGCTGGTGAGACCTCTCGAGATCTCACGGACCCGTAGTAGGTCCACAGCGTGACCACGAAGCCATCCC
>DASUPQ010000559.1 GCA_036280995.1 Actinomycetota bacterium
ACTCGCTGCTGGACCGGGTGACCCGGCTGCCGTTCGTCATCCCCGGCGACCCCTCCGGGGTGCCGGCCTCGGTGCTGCTCGCCCTGGCCCCGGTGGAGGGGGCCGACGACCTGGAGCTGGTGCTGGTGCAGCGGCCCGGGCACCTACGCCAGCACGCCGGCCAGGTGGGCCTGCCCGGGGGCGCGGTCGAGCCGGGGGACGCCGACGGGGTCGCCGCCGCCCTGCGCGAGGCCCACGAGGAGGTCGGCCTCGACCCGTCCGGGGTCCGCGTGCTCGGCAGCCTGGACCGGGCGTACCTGGCCGTCTCCGACTTCGACGTGCTGCCGGTGGTCGGGGTCTGGGACGGCCTGGCCCCGCTGATCCCGAGCCCGGACGAGGTCGCCGGGATCCTGCGGCCGACCCTGCGCCAGCTTGCCGACCCGGCCAGCCACGGCAGCATGTCGTTCGAGGCCATCATGGGCGAGGTGGAGGTGGCCGCCCGCAACCTCCCCGGCGACCTGAGCAGCCCCGTGTTCTGGGTCGACGGGACCCTGGTCTGGGGGTTCACGGCCGGCCTGCTGGCCGGGTTCCTCGACTCCCTCGGCCTCCAGGCCCCGCCCCTCCCCGCCTACTGGGGCGTCCGCCCCTGACCCTGACCCCTGGGAGCAGCTGATGACGACCGCCCCGCCCGACGAACCCGAGCCGACCCCGGCCCCGGAACCGCCCGAGCCCGAGCCCGCGCCGCCGGTCCCGCCGGCCGCGACCAGCGGCGCCGGGACGCCGCTGGTCCTGCTGCACGCCTTCCCCCTCGACGGCCGCATGTGGGCGCCCCAGGTCGAGGCCCTGGCCGGCACCTACCAGGTGATCGTCCCCGACCTGCGCGGCTTCGGGGCGGCCCGGGACCAGGCGGTCGAGGAGGCCGGCATGGACCTGCTGGCCGACGACCTGGCCCGCCTCCTGGACGACCGCGGCCTGGACCGGGTGGTGCTTGGCGGACTGTCCCTTGGCGGCTACGTGGCCCTGGCCTTCATGCGCCGCCACGCCGACCGGGTCAGCGGCCTGGTCCTGCTCGACACCAAGGCCACCGCCGACGGCGACCAGGCCAGGGACGCCCGGCTGGAGATGGCCGAGCGGGTCCTGGCCGAGGGCAACGACTTCGTGCCCGAGGTGATGCTGCCCCGGCTGCTCGGCGGGACCAGCCGCGAGCACCGGCCCGAGGTGGTCTCCAAGGTCGCCGCCCTGATCCGCGAGCAGAGCCCGGCGGCCATCGCCGGCGCCCAGCGGGGCATGGCCGCCCGCGCCGACACCACCGACGTGCTGGCCACGATCAAGGTCCCGACCCTGGTCGTGACCGGCGAGGAGGACGCCGTCACCGGGCCCGAGGTCGGCCGCGACCTGGCCGCCGGCATCCCCGGGGCCCGGTTCCTGCTGGTCGAGGAGGCGGGGCACCTGGTCAATCTGGAGCAGCCGGAGATCGTGAACGAGGCGCTGCTGGACTTCCTGGCCCCACTCTGGATCTGAGCGTGCTTGCTCGATGACAACTGGTCCACCCATCTAGTACGCTCGGGCTAGTCGCGGCTCTGGTTCCCCCGACCAGAGCCGAAGCGCGAGGGGGGCAGGGGAGGACCGGCTCCTGCCCCCCTCGCCATGTTCCCAGAGCGCCCGCGGAGCCGCCGGTTGATCCTCGTCGCCGTGGTCGTCCTGGCCGCCCTGGCGGTGCCGCTGGCCGGCGGGCGGCTGGGCGCGCTGGTCGAGCTCCGCCTCCGCCGCGTCTGGGCCATCTTCGCCGCCCTGGCCCTGCAGGTCGCCGCCCTCGACCTGCCCGGGCTGCCCGAGGGGGCGCGGGCCGTCCTGGTGGTGGCCTCCTACCCGGTCGGGGCGCTGTTCCTGGCCGCCAACTGGCGGGTCCCGGGGATGCGGCTGGTCGCCCTCGGGGGGGCGCTCAACCTGGCCGCCATCTGCGCCAACGGCGGGGTCATGCCGGCCGCGCCGTCGGCCCTGGCCGGGGCCGGCCTGCCGCCGGACGCGCCCGGGTTCCAGAACTCGGCCGCCGTCGCCGACCCGCGCCTGGCCTTCCTCGGCGACGTCTTCTACGTCCCGGCCTCGTGGCCGCTGAGCAACGTCTTCAGCGTCGGGGACGTGCTGATCGCCCTCGGGGTGGCCTGGGCGCTGCACCGCGTCTCGGGGTCGCGGCTGGCCCCGCCCTGGGCGCCGCCGGCGCCCTGACGGCCCGGCTCAGCCCCGGTGGCCGCTGCCCTCCTCGACCAGCTCGACCAGGACGCCCTGCATCGACTTGGGGTGCACGAAGGCGATGGTGGTGCCGCCGGAGCCGATGCGGGGGGCCGGGTCGATCACCTCGAAGCCCTGGGCGCGGAGGTCGGCCACGGCGGCGGCGACGTCGGGCACGGCGTAGCCGACGTGGTGGACGCCCTCGCCCCGCCGGGCCAGGAACCGGCCGACCGGGGAGTCGGGGTCCAGCGGCGCGACCAGCTGGACGAACGCCTCGCCGGCGCGCAGCAGCAGCTCGTGCACGCCCTGCTCGGTGATCACCTCCTCGTGGGTGACCTCCAGGCCCAGCACCTGCTCGTAGAGGGCGCGGGCCGCGGCCAGGTCGGTGACGGCGATGCCGACGTGGTCGAGGCGTCCGAGCTGCACAGCCAATCCCTTCAGGCACGGTTCGGGGGGGTCCGGGGAGGCGCTTGCCGCCCCCCCGGTGAATCGGGGTTCAGATCCTTGATCCAGTCGGTGGCGGTGTGGTCGAGGGACCAGCCGGCGGCGGCCGCGGCCCGATCGGCCGACCCGCCGGCGGCGGTGAACAGCCACAACGGCCGGCCGGCGGGGACCAGGCCGCGGGCCAGCTCCAGCATCCGCCGGCCCAGCCCGCGCCCCTGGGCGGAGCGGGCGACGGCGAAGTGGCACAGCTGGGTGGTGGTGCCGGAGTCGAACAGCAGCAGCACGCCGCCGCCGTCGGCCGTCCGGTAGGGGCGGCTGCGCGGGTCCCGGAACCGGCGCCGGTAGGCCTCCTCGCGGCCGCCGGTCTTGTCGTGGTCGCCCCAGGAGTCCCGCCACACCCCCAGGAAGGCGTCGAAGTCGCCGTCGCCCAGCGCCAGCAGCCCCGGCGCCCCCGACCCGGTGCCCGCGGCCCGCCGGTAGGCCTGGGTCTCGATCTGGCGGTAGCCCAGCCCGGCAAGGTCGTCGCCCAGCCCCGGCCGCGACGACGGCGAGGCGAGCACGTGCACGTAGTCCCGCCCGGCCCGCTTGAAGGCGGCCTCGGCCCCGGCGGCGTCATAGGCCAGCCGCACCCCGAAGACGAAGTTGTAGATGAACAGCGGGTCGACCGGGCAGGTCACGACCTTGCCCGCCGCCAGCTGGACCACGCCACCGCCGCCGATGACGGACAGGTTCAGGTGGTTCTGCTCGCACGCATGCACGAACCCGAGGCTCATGCCGGCCAGCCTAGCCGTTCCCGGGCCGCGCGGCGCCGCCCCGGAGCTCGTCGCCGCCCCGCCGGGCTGACCGGGCGCCGGGCGGCCACGACCCGGACGGTAGACTCGGGGCGAGCGCAGCAAAGGGGGAACCACCATGTTCGAGCGGACCCAGCCGGTGATCTGTGCCGGGGCCAGGACGCCCATCGGGCGGTTCGGCGGGGCGCTGGCCTCGCTGCCCGCCGTCGAGCTGGGCGGGCGGGCCGTCGCGGCCGCCCTGGAGCGGGCCGGGGCCGACCCCGGAGCGGTCGAGCACGTGGTCATGGGGCACGTGCTCCAGGCCGGGCAGGGGCAGATCACGGCCAGGCAGGCCGCGGCCCGGGGCGGCGTCCCCATGACCGTGCCCGCCCTCACCGTCAACAAGGTCTGCCTGTCGGGGCTGAACGCCATCGCCACCGCCGCCCAGTACGTCGAGCTCGGCCAGGCCGGGCTGCTGGTCGCCGGGGGCATGGAGTCGATGAGCGGCGCCCCCTACGTGGTGCCCAAGGCCCGCTTCGGAGCCCGTATGGGCGACGCCGAGCTGGTCGACGCGATGGTCCACGACGGGCTCTGGGACGCCTTCGACGACGCCCACATGGGCGAGCTGTCCGACCAGGTCAACCAGCGCCTCGGGATCGACCGGGCCGCCCAGGACGAGTGGTCGGCCCGCTCCCACGAACGGGCCGCCGAGGCGACCAAGAACGGCGTCCTGGGCGAGGAGATCGCCCCGGTGGTGGTGGCCCAGCGCAAGGGCGAGGTCACCGTCGACCAGGACGAGGGCATCCGGCCCGGCACCACCGCCGAGGCCCTCGGCCGGCTCCGGCCGGCGTTCTCACCCGACGGCACCATCACCGCCGGCAACGCCTCCCAGATCTCCGACGGGGCGGCGGCGGTGGTCGTCACCTCCCGGGAGCGGGCCGCCGCCGACGGCCTGCCGGTGCTCGCCTCGGTCGTGGCCTACGGGACCGTGGCCGGTCCCGACACCAGCCTGCACTCCCAGCCGTCGCGGGCCATCGCCGACGCCTGCCGCCGGGCCGGGGTCGCCCCCGGCGACCTGGACCTGGTCGAGATCAACGAGGCCTTCGCCGCGGTCGCCCTGCGCTCGACCCGCGAGCTGGAGCTGGACGAGGGCATCGTCAACGTCAACGGCGGCGCGGTCGCCCTCGGCCACCCCATCGGGGCCAGCGGCACCCGGGTCGTGCTCACCCTGGCCATGGAGCTGCGCCGCCGCGGCGGCGGGCTCGGCGCGGCCGCCCTGTGCGGCGGCGGCGGCCAGGGCGACGCCCTGCTGGTCCGGGTCGAGGGGTGAACCTTCCCGAGCTCCTCGAACGGCTGAAGGCCGGCGACAAGCGGGCCGTGGCCCGGCTGATCTCCTGGGTCGAGGACGGCGACCGCGAGCAGCTCCGGGACGCCGCCGAGGCGCTCAACCCGGCCACCGGGCGGGCCCAGGTGATCGGGCTCACCGGGTCGCCCGGGGTCGGCAAGTCGACCCTGGCCGGCGCCCTTGTCGCGACCTACCGGGCCGCCGGACTGTCCGTGGGGGTGTTGGCCGTCGACCCGTCCTCGCCGTTCACCGGCGGGGCCCTGCTCGGCGACCGGGTGCGGATGCAGCGCCACGCCCTCGACGAGGGGGTCTACATCCGCTCCATGGCGACCCGGGGCCACCTGGGCGGCCTGGCCTGGGCGACCCCGCAGGCGGTGCGGGTGCTGGACGCCGCCGGCTGCGACGTCGTCCTGGTCGAGACCGTCGGGGTCGGCCAGGCCGAGGTCGAGGTGGCCGGCCTGGCCGACACCACCCTGGTCGCCCTGGCCCCCGGATTCGGGGACGCGGTCCAGGTCGCCAAGGCCGGCATCCTCGAGGTGGCCGACGTGTTCGTGGTCAACAAGGCCGACCGGGACGGCGCCGAGGTGGTCGCCCGCGACCTGCGCCAGATGCTCCACCTGGGGGAGGCCCAGCCCTGGCAGGTCCCGGTGGTCCTGACCGTGGCCGAGCGCGGCGACGGGGTCGGGAAGCTGGTCGAGGCCATCGCCGCCCACCGCGACCACCTGGCGTCCTCCGGCGAGCTGGACCGCCGCCGCCGCGACCGTGCCGCCCGCGAGATCGAGGAGGTCGCCCTGGCCGACCTCCGCACCGAGCTGGGCGAGCTCGGCCGCGGCGAGGCCCTCGACACCCTGGCCGAGCAGGTCGCCGCCGGCAAGCTCGGCCCCTACAGCGCCGCCGACCAGCTCCTGGCCGGGGTCAGGGGCGACCGCGGCTGATCCGCCCCCCTGTTGCCGGGGAATTGCCGGTCGGCTTCCTGTCCCGGGCGTCGGGTCGCCGCGAGGCTGGCCACCGTCGGAGCGTCCGAAGATCAGGAGGTCGAGATGCGACGCGTGGCGTGGGTCATGGTGCTTGTGATGGCGGCGGTGGCGGCGCCGTACGCCTCCGCCGGGCGGGCCGCCGCCCAACCGACGACGGTCCCCTTCCCCGATTTCGACCACGACGGCTTCGGCGACCTGGCGGTGGGGGTACCCGGCGAGGACGTGGGCACGGCGGTCGACGCCGGGGCGGTTCAAGTGCTGTACGGTTCGGCGGGCGGGCTGGTCTCCGACGGGCGAGCCCTGACCCAGGGCGCTGGCGGGGTACCGGGGGCGTCGGAGGGTTCCGACCGCTTCGGAACGGCCATGACGGCACTCAGGCTCAACCCCGACGTCTACGACGACCTGGTCGTCGGCGTCCCGGGCGAGGACCTCGGCACGGCGGCCGACGCCGGCGCGGTCGTCATCCTGTTCGGCTCGGCCACCGGCCTCGGCGGCGGCGGCGGCCGGCTCATCACCCAGGGCAACCCCGAACCGGGCGACCGGTTCGGGTTCTCGCTCACCCGAGGCGAGGTCACCGCGCTCGACCAGCTGGTCGTCGGCGCCCCTGGCGAGGACGTCGGCGCCGCGACCGACGCCGGTGCGGTCAGCCTCATCACCAGTCCGGGGAGCAGTCCCTCTGAGCAGCTCCTGTACCAGGGCGCCGCCGGCATGGTCGGAACCCCGGAGCGGTCCGACGCCTTCGGCTCCGCGCTCGCTGCCGGCGACTTCAACGATTCCGACGGCCAGGACTCCCTGGCCGTCGGCGTGCCCGGAGAGGACGTCGGCACGGTGC
>DASUPQ010000560.1 GCA_036280995.1 Actinomycetota bacterium
GGTGCCCCTGGCCGAGGCGGTCAAGTTGTCGACGTGCAGGTCTTCCAGCGCTATCGCGTCGTTGTCGTCGACGAGGCCGCGGGCGGTCTTGTGGTGGAAGTCGCGCCGCTGGTTGCGGAGCCTGCGCCCCTCCTTGGCGAGGGCACGCCGCAGTCGCCTACGGTTGCCAGAGCCGGGCCGGGCCCGCTCCTTGCGGCGCTGGAGATCAACGATCCGCCCCTGAGCGGCCTTGAGAAACCGCGCGTTGGCGATGATCTCGCCGTCGCTGGTGGTCAGGAACCGCGCCACCCCCAGGTCGACCCCAACCGACCGGCCCGCCGGCGGCAGCGGGTTGACCTCGGCCTCGGCGACGACGATCACATACCAGCGGCGACCCTCCCGCTTGAGCTGCAGCGTCTTGGTCTGACCGACCAGCGACCGATGCTGGCCGACCTTGACCCGTCCGACCGCCTGGAAGCTGGCATGCGCCCACCGGCCACCGTCGGCGGGTTCCCACTTGGCGCCATCCCCGGCGACGAACAGCACCTGGTCGAAGCGCTGGCGGGGCTTGAAGCGTGGGTAGCCAACCCTCCGCGCGCTTCCCTTAGCGCCGCGGGCGCGTTTGAAGTAGGCAGCGAACACGGTGTTGAGGCGGCGGAGGGTCTGCTGCTGAGCGGTGAACGAATGGCGACCCTGCCCGCCCGGATCACCTTCGCGGATCTCCTTGAGCTGGGCCGACTGGGTGCCGTAGGACACCCTGACCTTGTGCATGCGCCAGGCTTCGCGGCGCTCGGCGAGGGCGGCGTTGTACAGGTCGCAGTGGTCGGCCAACAGCCGCACCGCCCGATTCTCCTGCGAGCGCGTGGGGTAGGCACGCAGCTTGTCAGCGCGTCTCACGGCCAGCCCTCGAGCAGCGGGCGGCGGTAGTTTGGCCACCACATACCGCGACTATAGAGCGGCCGTGGGACTGGCTAGGGGCCACGTCCCGATTCCCCCTCAGCTGCAATAGGCCCTTGGAGGAACTAGATGGCCCACCGGTTCGCCGACGTCGACGACGTGACCCAGCGCCTGGCCAAGGCCCACTACCTGGCCACCCCGATGATCGCCAACGTCGCCTTCCTGGCCGACCGGCTCTCCAAGCCGGTCCTGGCCGAGGGGCCGGCCGGGGTCGGCAAGACCGAGCTGGCCAAGGCCCTGGCCGCCGCCACCGGGGCCCGCCTCATCCGCCTCCAGTGCTACGAGGGGCTCGACGAGAGCAAGGCCCTGTACGAGTGGAACTACAAGAAGCAGCTCCTGCGCATCCAGGCCGACCGGGCCCACGACGCCAGCTGGGCCGACGTCGAGGCCGACATCTTCTCCGAGCCGTTCCTGCTCACCCGCCCGCTGCTGGAGGCCATCCGGGCCGCCGACCCGGTGGTGCTGCTGATCGACGAGGTCGACCGGGTGGAGGTCGAGACCGAGGCGCTGCTGCTGGAGGTGCTGTCGGACTTCCAGGTGTCCATCCCCGAGCTGGGCACCATCGCCGGCACCCAGCGGCCCCTGATCGTGCTCACCTCCAACGCCACCCGGGAGCTGTCGGAGGCGCTGCGCCGGCGCTGCCTGTACCTCTACATCGACTACCCGGACGTGGACCGCGAGCGCGAGATCGTCCGGGCCCGGGTGCCGGAGGTCGACGAGCTCCTGGCCACCCAGATCGCCCAGGTGGTGCGGTCCATCCGCCAGCTCGACCTCAAGAAGTCGCCGTCGATCTCGGAGACGATCGACTGGGCCCGGACCCTGGTGCACCTGGAGCGCCGCTCCCTCGACCCCGAGACGGTCGACGACACGCTGCACCTGCTCCTCAAGCACGAGCGCGACATCCAGCGCGCCCGGGCCGAGCTGGGCCGGGCCCGGCCCTAGGAGGGAGGTCGGATGGGGATCGAGATCGACCGCGAGCGGTTCGACGAGGCCGACTACACCCGCTTCACCGAGCGGCTCGACCATTGCCTGGAGGCGCTGGACCAGCTGCTGGAACGGCCCGGGTTCGGCGAGGGGCCCCGGACCATCGGGGCCGAGCTGGAGCTGTTCCTGATCGACGACCAGGGCCACCCCCTGTCCAAGAACCAGGCCATCCTGCAGGACGCCGGCGACCCCCGCCTGACCCTGGAGCTGGACCGGTTCAACCTGGAGGTCAACCCGTCGCCGTCGCCGCTGGCCGGCCAGCCGCTGACCAGCCTGGGGCGCGACCTGGAGGGGGCGCTGGAGTCGGTCCGGGCCACCGCCCGCTCCCACGGCGGCCGGGTGGCCATGGTCGGCATCCTGCCCACCCTGCGCGACGAGGACCTGCACCGGGGGGCGATCACCGACGCCCCCCGCTACCGGGCCCTCGACTGGAGCCTCTCCCGGGTCAAGGCCGAGCCGTTCGAGATCGAGATCGAGGGCCGCGACGGCGAGACGCTGCGGGTGGTGCGGGACAACATCGTCATGGAGGGGGCCAACACCTCCTTCCAGGTCCACCTGCGGGTCGACCCCGGCGACTACGTCGACCACTTCAACGCCGCCCAGCTGGCCACCGCCCCGGTGCTGGCCGCCGCCGGCAACTCGCCGCTGTTCCTCGGCCGGGTGCTGTGGGAGGAGACCCGCATCGCCCTGTTCGAGCAGGCGGCCGACGACCGCGACACCCCGGGACGGGAGCGGATGGTGTCGCGGGTGGCCTTCGGGACCGACTGGCTGCGCACCAGCATCCTCGACCTGTTCGAGGAGAGCGTGCGCCACCACGAGCCGCTGCTGCCGATCTGCGGCGACCAGGACCCGCTGCTCGCCCTTGGCGACGGCGGCGTGCCGCGGCTGGAGGAGCTGCGGCTGCACCAGGGCACGGTGTGGCGCTGGAACCGGGCCATCTACGACTCCGGGTTCGGCGGCCACCTCCGGATCGAGATGCGCCCCCTGCCGGCCGGGCCGAGCGTGGTCGACATGCTGGCCAACGCCGCCTTCATGCTCGGGCTCACCCTGGCCCTGGCCCCCGACGCCGGTGACTGGACCAGGCGGCTGATGTTCGCCAGGGCCCACGCCAACTTCTACGACGCGGCCCGCCTCGGCCTGGAGGCCGAGCTGGAGTGGCCCACCGCCGACGGCTCCGAGCGGGTCGGGGCGGCCGAGCTGGTGCCGCGGCTGCTGCCCGAGGCCCGCCGCGGGCTAGTCGGCGCCGGCGTCGACCCCGGCGAGGCCGACCGGCTGCTCGGGGTGCTCGGCGACCGGGTCACCGCCGGCCAGACCGGCGCCGTCTGGCAGCGGCGCACCCTGGCCGCCCTTGCGGGCAAGACGGGGCGCGAGCAGGCCCTGGCCCGGCTGCTGGAGCGCTACCTGGAGCTGCAGGGGACCGGCGACCCGGTCCACACCTGGCCCGTGGAAGGCTGAGGGGCCGGCCCGGCGGGCCGGCCCCTCGCCAGTCGTCGGTACGGGCTACGGCTTGGCCACGTTGACCAGCCCGGCCCCGTACGCCTCACGGTCGCGGATGCGCGGCCCCTCCAGGTGGCAGTAGCCGATGTCGCAGGGCAGCCCGGTCAGGTCACCGGGCGAGGTGTCGGTGGCCGACAGGGCCCGGGTGCGGTTGGTCGGACCGTCGTTGGCCAGCCGCTTCATGCGGGCGATGAGCGCTCCCGGGCGCTTGCGCAGCGACGGGTGGGCGCTGGCGATCAGGGCCAGCGACCCCGCCACCTGCGGCGCGGCCATCGAGGTGCCCTGGATGGTCGAGTAGCACTCGCCCTGCGGGAACCCGGAGCCGGTGGTGAAGGTGAAGCAGGGGATCTGCACCGCCCAGTTGGAGGTGGTGCTGAACACCTGCCAGGCGTTGGTCAGGTCCTCCAAGGTGTAGGGGAACCCGGGGGTGCCGCCCCGGTCGAAGGCAGGCAGGTTGAACTTGCGCGCCCCGCCCGGGCCGGCGATGTCGATCCGGGGGCCGTAGCTGGAGTAGTAGCTGAGCTGGTTCCGCGCGCCCTGCCCGGCCGCGTGGTGGCGGTCGCTGGTCGGCTTGCAGGTGGCGTTGAAGTTGGGCGGGACGGGCGGGTCGGCGTCGGGGTCGCCCGGGTCGCCGATGGTGCCCGGCGGGCAGCTGGCCGACGAGGGGACGTTGACCCGGTTGGTCGCGGCCACGTCGACGTAGCCGGGCGCCCCACCGGGCAGCTCGACCTGGCCGAACGGGTCGGGCCAGTCCTCGGCCGGGTCGGCGGGGGTGGACAGCTGGCCGTGGCTGAGGATGACGCCGCCGGCGCCGACCCGGACGTGCTCGTTGCCGGCCGAGGCGACGATGATCGTGCCCTTGCTGCGGGCGTAGGCGGCCGCGTCGATGTAGGCCTGGTAGACGGCCCGGCCCTCGGGGGTGGAGATGTCCTGGAACCCGCCGAAGGAGATGTTGACGACGTCCAGCCGCATGTCGGCGGCGGTCACGAAGGCGGCCAGGAGCTCGTCGTCGGTGGCCGAGCCGCACCACTGGGAGATCTTCAGGGCGACCAGGTTGACCTTGGGGGCGATCCCGTTGATGCCGGTGCCGTCCAGGGCGGCGGCGATGCGGCCGCCGATCCAGGACCCGTGGCCGTTCCAGTCGGTGGTCACCGGCCCGCCGAACTCGGCGGCCAGGTCCTCGTCGGACACGCCGAAGGCGGTCTTGCAGATCGGCGGGTCCTCCAGGCCGGTGAAGTCGATCACCTGCTTGACCTTGGGGCCCAGCTCGTGGTGGGTGAAGTCGAGGCCGGTGTCGGCCACGCCGACGGTGATCTTGGAGCTGCCGGCGGTCTTCTTCCAGCCCTGGGGCAGGCCGATGCGGCGGTAGTCCCAGAGGAGGCCCTTGTAGTCCCAGGCCGGGTCGGGGTTGACCCCGGCCGCGGTGGTGGCCGCCGGCGCCTTGGCCTTGAGCCGGGTCGCGCCGCGGAGGCCGGGCGAGTCCAGGTTCGGCGCGCCCACCTCGGCGGTGATGCGCCGCACCCCGCTCCGGGCGATCCCGGCCGTCCGCCGGTCGGCGGCCAGGCTAGTCCGCGCGGCCGCCGGCGCGCGCAGGACCATCGTGTTCACCTGCCGCAGGTCGCGCACGACCCGCGCGCCCTCCTTGACCGCCTTGGCCCGCAGGCCGGCGTAGTCGGCCGCCGACCTGGCCTTGACCAGGTACCGCCCCGACGCCTTCTCGGGGGCGGCGGCGGCCATCTGGGGCAGCAGCGCCGCCAGCACGGCCAGGATGGTCGTCACGACCAGCGCCCGGAGCACGGTTCGAACCTTCATTGGCCCTTCCTCCCGCCCTTCAACGGCCTGACCCATCCGATGACCCGGTGATCCTCGCAAATCACCGTCGATGGGACAAGCATCCACGAGTTGGGTGATCACGCCAATCCGGAGCGCGTCGTATCCCCGGGTACGCAGCCGCGCCGGCCGGACCCCCTCGATCGCCGTCGGGTGCCTGGGCTCGTAGAGGCCCAGCTCGCCGCCGCCGGGGAGCTTGAGGCGGGTCATCAGGCCGAAGCCCTGCTCGGTGACGGGGGTGGCGAACCCGACCCCCCTTGGCCTTGGAGAAGACCAGGGCGTGGACCCCGGTGATCACAGTCTGCTGGTGCGCCGGCGGCCGAGGAAGAAGCCGGCGATGAGGAGGACGATCACGGTGCCGATGATGGCGGAGAGGATGCCGCCGAAGTCGAACATGTCGGTGTCACCGATGCCGAGGCCGACGGTGAAGATGAAGTAGCCGAGGATGGCCCCGGCCAGGCCGAGGGCGATCGACGCCAGCCACGACGTGGGGCCGCTCATGTTCCGGAACACGTCGCCGGGGACGAGCATCCGGGCGATCACGCCGGCGACGAGGCCGAGCAGCACGGCTCCGAGCATGACAGCGCTCCCTTCGAGGTTGATCTGCTTCGCGCGCTGCGCGTATCGAACATCTAGGGACGACGTCCGCGCAAGCCAGCGGGGGTGGCCGGCGGCCGGGGAGCTCAGCGGCGCAGGACCCGGTCCATCACCTGGAGCAGCTCGTCGACCTTGGCGTCGCCGCCGCCGGCCTGGATCTCCTCGCGGACGCAGCCGCGGAGGTGGCCGTCGAGCAGCCCCAGCGACACCTTGTCGAGGGCGGCCTGGATGGCCGCGACCTGGGTGACCACGTCGACGCAGTACTTGTCCTCGTCGATCATGCGGGCCACGCCGCGGACCTGGCCCTCGATGCGGCGCAGGCGCGTCTGCAGCTGCTGCTTCTGCATGGTGTAGCCGGGCACGGCGCCTCCTCTCTTGCACGCCCCGATACCCCGGTAGCGTATCCTAAGATACCCGGGGTGGGTATCAGGAGCGACGCCGACGGAGGTGGCGGTGGCGGCAGCGGCGCCGGAGCGGGCGGGCGCGACCAGGGTCGACCTGCCGATCGAGGGCATGACCTGCGGCGCCTGCGCGGCCCGGATCGAACGGGGCCTGCTCCGGATCGACGGGGTCGCCTCGGCCAGCGTCAACCTGGCCGCCGAGCGGGCCACTGTCGTCTACGACCCGGCGGTCACCGGCCCCCGGCGTTCGCCGAGAAGGTGGCCGCCCTCGGCTATGCCGTTGGCACCGAGCCGGATGGCGACGAGGGTGGGGACGAGGGCCGCACCCGCCTGCTGGCCGCGGCCGCGCTCACCGTTCCCGTCCTCGCCCTGTCCATGTTCCCGGCCCTGCGGTACCCCGGCTGGGCGTGGCTGGCCGCGGTCCTGGCCACCCCGGTGGTGCTGTGGGCCGGGGCCGGCTTCCACCGGGCCGCCCTGGCCGGGCTGCGGCACCGGACCGCGACCATGGACACGCTGGTCTCGCTGGGCACCCTGGCCGCCTGGGGCTGGTCGGTGGCGGTGCTGCTGGCCGGCGACCCGGCCGCCGCGGACCCCGGCGGCCACGTCTACTTCGAGGTCGCCAGCGTGATCGTGGTCCTGATCCTGCTCGGCCGCTGGCTGGAGGGGCGGGCCCGGCGCCGCTCCGGGCAGGCCCTGCGCCGCCTGCTGGAGCTGGGCGCGGGCACGGCCATGGTGCTGCGCGACGGGGCCGAGGTCCCGGTCCCGGCCGAGGCGGTGGCGGTCGGCGACCGGTTCGTGGTCCGGCCCGGCCAGAAGCTGGCCACCGACGGGGTGGTGGAGCAGGGCCGCTCCTCGATCGACCGGTCGCTGCTGACCGGCGAGTCGGTCCCGGTCGAGGTCGGCCCGGGCGACGACGTCACCGGGGCCACCGTCAACCTGGAGGGCCGGCTGGTGGTGCGGGCGACCCGGGTCGGGGCCGACACCGCCCTGGCCCAGATCGTGCGGCTGGTCGAGGCCGCCCAGGGCTCCAAGGCCCCGGTGCAGCGCCTGGCCGACCGGGTCGCGGGCGTGTTCGTGCCGGTGGTCCTGGGCGTCGCCGCCGTCACCCTGGCCGGCTGGCTGGTCACCGGCCACGACGCCGGCGAGGCGGTCTCGGCCGCCGTGGCCGTGCTCATCGTGGCCTGCCCGTGCGCGCTCGGCCTGGCCACCCCGACCGCGGTCATGGCCGGGACCGGCCGGGGCGCCCAGCTCGGCATCCTCATCCGCGGGGCCGAGGTGCTGGAGCGGGCCGGCCGGGTGACGACCGCCCTGCTCGACAAGACGGGCACGGTCACCGAGGGCCGCATGTCCCTGGTCGAGGTGGCCGCCGACGACGGCACCGACCCGGACCGGCTGCTGGCCCTGGCGGCCAGCCTCGAGGACGCCTCCGAGCACCCGGTGGCCCGGGCCGTGGCCGACGGCGCCCGGGACCGCGGGCTGGCCCTCTCCCCCGCCGAGGCGTTCAGGAACCTCCCCGGCCGGGGCGTCAGCGGCCGGGTCGGCGGCCACGAGCTGCTGGTCGGCTCGGCCGGGCTGCTGGAGGAGCGGGGCTGGACCGTCCCCGAGCGGGTCGTGGCCGCGGCCGACGCCATGCGGGCGACCGGCCGGACCGCGGTCGTGGCCGGCTGGGACGGCCGGGCCAGGGGCGTGCTGGCCGTCGCCGACCGGGTCAAGCCGGGCGCCCGGGCGGCCGTGGAGCGGCTCCGCGCTCTCGGGCTGGAGACGGTCCTGCTCACCGGGGACCACCGGGCGACGGCGGCGACGGTGGCCGGCGAGCTGGGTGTGGACGAGCTCGCGGCCGAGCTCCTGCCCGACGGCAAGGTGGCCGAGGTCCGCCGCCGCCAGCGGGCCGGCCAGGTGGTGGCCATGGTCGGCGACGGCGTCAACGACGCCCCGGCCCTGGCCCAGGCCGACGTCGGCGTGGCCCTCGGCGGCGGCGCCGACGTGGCCGTCGAGGCCAGCGACCTGACCCTGGTCGGCGGCGACCCGAACGGCGTGGCCGACGCCGTCGCCCTGTCCCGGGAGACCTACGCCACCATCAAGCAGAACCTGTTCTGGGCGTTCGCCTACAACGTGGCCGCCATCCCCCTGGCCGCCCTGGGCCGCCTCCACCCCATGGTGGCCGCGGCCGCCATGAGCCTGTCCAGCGTGTTCGTGGTCAGCTGCTCCCTGCAGCTCCGCGCCTTCTCCCCGGCCCGCCCCCGAGCGGTCCGGGCCCGCCGCCTGGCCCTGGCCGGGGTGGCCGTGGTCGCCCTGGCCGCCGCCCTCGTCCTGTCCCCGGGCCTGACCCAGCCACCCCCCGAACCGGCCCAGCCGCCCGCCCAACCGGCCCACCCGGCCGGCCACCCCGTCTCCCAGGAGCGCCCATGACCACCGAGACCCTCTCGGTCCCGGACATCTCCTGCGACCACTGCCAGCGGACCATCGAATCCGCCCTCGGCGGCATTCCCGGCGTCCACGGCGCCGCCGTCGACGTCGCCGCCCGGACCGTCCAGATCACCTACGACGACGCGGCCGTCACCCCCGCCACCATCCGCACCACCCTGGCCGAGGAGGGCTACGAGGTCGCCGGCTGACCGGCCCTCTCGAACCCGGGGCGGCCCGAACCGCATTGGCACCCTCAGGAGCGCTGCCGCATGGGGCACCCTGAGGGCTGGGGTCGCTGAAGGGCGCCCGTTCGCGCGAGAACCCTGGCCACCGCGCCCGGCAGGTGCATGGGACCCAACCCACCCGCCCACGCTGGCCTGACACGGGTACTGTAGAGGTTCCCAGACCGCGAGGAGGCGTCGGCAATGACCGCAGACGAGTTGGCCGCGACCGCGGTGGCGTTGGTTGCTCCGGGTAAGGGCATCTTGGCTGCCGATGAGAGCAGCGGGACCATCGCCAAGCGCTTCCAGTCGATCCAGGTCGAGTCCACCAGCGAGCAGCGCCGCGCCTATCGGGAGTTGTTGTTCACCACCCAGGGGGCCAACCAGTTCCTCTCCGGGGTGATCTTGTACGACGAGACCATCCACCAGCAGGCCGCCGACGGGACCCCCCTGGCCGAGGTCCTGTCCGGCCAGGGCATCATCCCCGG
>DASUPQ010000561.1 GCA_036280995.1 Actinomycetota bacterium
GGTCAGGAGGACTGGGGCGATGGCGATCACCGGCACTGCCTGGACGACGACGGCGACCTGACCAAGGCCGCGCGCCAGCGCGGGGCGCAGTCCTCCGACCAGCGCCAGCAACGACCCCACCACCATGCCGGCAGCCAGTCCGCGCACGGCATGGGGCACCGTCGCGACTGTCCCGCGCAGGAGCACCTCGCGCCCTGAGGCCTCAACAACGGCGGAGTGGAGGACGGCGGTCAAGGGAGGCCACACCTCACCGAACGCACGCGACCGTCCGATCAGCTCCCAGAACGCGAGTGTCGTCGCCACACCGACGACGGGCCCGGCTCCTCGGGGGAAGGAGATCCTGGTCATGCACCATCACCAACCGGCCTGGAGCAACCCCTCCAGCTCGGCGGCCACGCCGTGAAACGCCGCATCGCGTAGCAGACTGGCATCGCGAGGCCGAGAGAACGGAACCGGCCGGTCGGCGAGCACTCGACCGGGCCGCGCCGACAGGACAAGAACCCGATCGGCCAGAAACACGGCCTCCTCCACCGAATGCGTGACGAGCGCCGTCGTCACGCCATCAGCGAGCCAGATGTGCTGCAGCTCCACCGTCAGGCGGCGGCGCGCGACCGCGTCGAGGGAACCCATGGGTTCGTCCAGCAACAGCAACGCCGGTCGGAGCACGAGTGCTCGGGCGATCGAAGCACGCTGGCGCATTCCGCCAGAGAGCTGGGCCGGCCGGGCGTCCGCGAAGGCATCGAGACCAACAAGGCGTAGCAACGAATCCACTCGAGCCTTGTCAGGCGACTGGCCGGCCAGATGGAACGGCAGAGCGACATTGGCACGGGTCGAGAGCCAGGGCAGCAGACCGTGGTCCTGGAAGGCGATGCCGATCCGGTGAAGCCGTGACAGCTCATGGGGTTCCATCCCAGCGACCAACACATCGCCAGCACTTGGCGTAATGAGGCCGCCGAGCATCCGAAGTAGCGTGGACTTGCCGCACCCTGATGGCCCGAGGAGCGCGACGAGTTCGCCGGCGCCAATCGTGAACGACACGTCCTCGACGGCCCGCAGGGACATGCCTCGGCGGCCCGGGAACTCGTGCGTCACCCCATCGACGGTGACGTTGCAGGCATCAGGTGCGACCAGCCGCGTATCGCGGTAGCGAACTGTTCTCGCCCTCATCCGGTCAGCTTATCGGACGAAAGCTTCAGTGTGTAGCAAATCGGTCGTCAGCCGCGTTGCATCGGGTCGGGGTCGGCGGCGACCCGGCGCACGTGGTCGACGACCTGGTCGAGGGGGACGGGCCGCTGGTCGCGGGCGGCCATGTCGCGGACGGCGGCCTGGCCGGCGGCCAGCTCCTGCTCGCCCAGGATGACCACGGTGCGGGCCCCGGCCTTGGCGGCGGCCTTCATGTGGCCGTTGAGGGTCCGGACGGTGTAGGGCAGGTCGGCGACCAGGCCGGCCCGGCGCAGGTCGCGGACCACGGCCTGGGCCGGGCCCTTGGCCGCGGCCGTCAACGGCAGGACGAGGGCGTCCAGGCGCCAGGGGTCGGCCGGGAGGCGGCCGGCCTGCTCCAGGGCGAGCACGGTCCGGTCCAGGCCGAGGGCCCAGCCGATGCCGGGGGCGGGCGGGCCGCCGAGGGCCTCGGAGAGCCCGTCGTAGCGGCCGCCGCCGCCGAGGGCGTTCTGGGCCGCGTCCAGCGACCCGGCCTGCCACTCGAAGGTCGTCCGCTGGTAGTAGTCGAGCCCGCGGACCAGCCGGGGCGCCTCGACCCACTCGACCCCGACGCCGGCCAGGAGCTCCCGCACGCCCTCGTCGTGGGCCTTGCAGGGGCCGCAGAGGTAGTCGCGCAGCAGCGGCGCCTCGGCGGTCAGCTCCTCGACCAGCGGGTCCTTCATGTCCAGGACCCGCAGCGGGTTCTGCTCGGCCCGGACCCGGGCGGACGCCGGCAGCCGGTCGCTCAGGCCGTGGAGGAACCCCAGCAGCGCCTCCCGGTAGGCGGGACGGCAGACCGGGTCGCCCAGGCTGGTCAGCAGCAGGGTGACCGGGATGTCCAGACGCCGGAACACCTCGTGGCCGACCAGGACGACGTCGGCGTCGATGGCCGGGTCGTTGGAGCCCATGGCCTCGATGTCGACCTGGGTGAACTGACGCTGGCGGCCGGCCTGGGGCCGCTCGTAGCGGAACTGGGGGCCGGCGCAGACGACCTTGGTCAGGCCGGTGGTGAGCCGGCCGTGCTCGATCAGGGCCCTGACGATCCCGGCGGTCAGCTCGGGGCG
>DASUPQ010000562.1 GCA_036280995.1 Actinomycetota bacterium
CCTCGCCAGGCACGCGGCGTGACGAGGCTGCGATGTCGGTCAGGCCGGTGCGGGGGGCAGGGTGGCAGCCATGACCAGCCGTTCGACGTCGTGGAGGTCGGTCAGGTACCTGAGCCCGGGAATGCCGGGCGCCTCCGCGTTGCGATCGACGACGGCGCCCCGGAAGCCGGCCGCGAGGGGGTCTGGACGTGCGGGGGCCAGTGGATCGTCGCCACGAACCGTGGACCTCCAAACCAGCGCCGCCAGGCTTCGGTGGCGGGGGCGTCGTCGGGAGAGGTCGGCCGCACCAGCACGTCGCCGGCGTCGAACAGGACCCCGGCCAGCAGCGACCACGGCGGCCCCGACCCCTCACCTGCGGACCTGCTCATGGAGCCAGTATCGACCAGCAGCGACGCCGGCGAGCCGGTCATGCCACCGGAGGCGACGAGGCTGCTGTGTCCGTCACGGCGGCGGGGTGGCTGGCCGGGTCCTCCTCGGGCGGCGGGCCGTACTTCTCGGTGTAGGCCTGGTGGACCGGTTCGTAGAGGGGTTCGGGGTGGGCGAGGTCGAACTCGCCGCCGGAGAGGATGGTGGCCAGGGCGTCGAGGTGCATGTGCCAGCCGGCGGCGGTGCTGGTGTCGGCGGCCGTAGGGTCGCCGGGGCCTGGGGCGCCGGTGGGCTGGGTGACCGTGTTCGTGAAGCGGAGGAGGGTGTGGTCGCCGTCGGGGTCGAGCTCCCAGGTGAGGGTGGTCGGGGCACCTGGGTCGCCGGAGCCGGTGGAACCCCAGGCGGCGGTGATCTCGAGGAGGCGGGGTGGGTCGAGCTCGGTGATGGCGCCGTCCAGGGTGGCGACGTTGCCGTCATCGTCGGTGTTGAACCAGCGCAACGCGAACCGGCCTCCGTCGGCCAGGTCCAGGTCGGCGTCGCCCCACCACCTGCGGAGCTCGGCGGGGTCGGTCAGGGCCGCCCAGACCCGGGCGATCGGGTGGGGGAGCCGGCGCACGAAGCGGACCTGGGTGGAGCCGTCGGGTCGCTTCTCCACGATGCCGTCGGCGACGGGCCGGTCCTCAGTCATGTGGCTCCTCTCGGGTCTGGTCCAGGTGCTGCTCGAGGGCGTCGAGGCGTTCGCCCCAGAGCCTCCGGTAGGGCTCGAGCCACTCGTCGAGCTCGGTGAGGGGCTGGGCGCGGAGGGCGTAGAGGCGCCGCTGGGCATCGACCCGGACCCGCACGAGCCCGGCTTCCCGCAGCACCCGCAGATGCTTGGACACGCCGGGCTGGCTGAGACCGAGCCCGAGCACCAGCTCGTTCACCGACCGCTCGCCCTCCCGCAGGAGGTCGAGGATGTGCCGGCGGTGCGGCTCGGCGAGCACCTGGAAAGCGGACATGCTCGGGGAAGCCTATATCTCTCTCCAGGTATATGTCTAGCTAGACATATGCATGGGCCAGGCTGGGCCTCAGCCCAACCGGGTGGCCCGGCTGGTGGCGAAGCGGTCGGCGATGGCGTCCTTGAGGCCGTGGGGGAAGCGGGCCTTGACCCGGCGGTGGGCGGGGAGGAGGGCGCGCTGGGCATCGGGGTCGCCCGCGAACGCGGCGATGGCGTGCTCGGGGTCGACGTTGGCCACGGCGAGGATGGCGCCGGCGATGCCGAGGGAACCGGCCATGAGGACCATCGGGGCGGCGCCCACCCAGAGCGGGCGGTGGAACACCTCGAGCTCGGCCAGGAGGCGTTCGGGATCGCCGCTGGAATCCTTCATGCCCTGGACGGGGAGGTCGGGGAGGGCCTCGACGGGGATGCCGGGCGGGGCGGTCTGGGGAAAGTGGTAGGCGAGGGCCGGCAGGTCGCCGGCGGCCTCGGCGACGGCGTCGTAGTAGGGGCGGGGGTCGTTGTTGCGGGGCGGGCAGAGGGCCAGGACGGCGTCGGCGCCGGCCTCGCGGGCGGTGCGGGTCAAGGCGGCGGCCTGCCGGGCCGACGGGCCGCCGGTGCCGGCGACCACCGGGACCTCGGAGGGCACGGCCCTGCGGGTCTCGGTCAGCAGGGCGACCCGCTCCTCGGTGGTCAGGGCGGACGCCTCGCCGGTCGAGCCGGCCACCACCACCGCCCGGACGCCCAGCCCGGCCAGGGTCGCGGCGTGCTCGGCGGTCGCCTTGGCGTCGACCTCGCCCTGGTCGTCGAACAGCGTCGCCAGCGCGACCCCGACCCCCGTGAACAGTGGCTCCGGCATCTCGCCACGCCTCCTCGCGCTCCGGCCCCGGCCCATCCGCCGCTCTCGCCCACCCTAGCGGCCCCGGGTGCGAGGGCGGGGAAGCGGGCCCCGTGCCCACCGCGGCGAGGCGGACCCCGACCCGGTCACGGGCCCCCCGTTGTGGGTTTGCTCCCCCCCGGCAAGCTGCGTAAACTGGCTAAGGAAACATCAATGTTTCCAAAATCTGGGAAGGGGCAACACACGCCATGACGCCAGAACGACCCGGCGGGACGAGGGAGCGGATCCTCGTGCTGCTGCGGCGGCATGGGCGGCTGTCCGCGCCGCGGCTGGCCGAGCTGCTCCAGCTCACCCCGGTGGGGGTGCGCCGACATCTCGCCCTGCTGGAGCGGGACGGGCTGGTCGGCTCCAGCACCGAGAAGGCCACGCGGGGGCGGCCGGCGGCCGTCTACCGGCTCACCGACGCCGGCCTGGAGACCTTTCCCCGGCACTACGACGAGGTCGCCCGGGAGGCGCTGGCCTTCTTGAAGGGACAGGACGCGGCCACCCTGGCCCAGTTCCTGGCCTGGCGGAACGAGCGCCTGGCGGCCAGCTACGCCGGACGCGTCGAAGGCGCTACCCTTGCCGAGCGGACCGACGCCCTGGCCGAGGTCCTGAACGAGCAGGGCTTCATGGCCGAGGTCGAGCCCGCCGACGGCGGCCTGCGTCTCTGCCAGCACAACTGCACGGTGGAGCACCTGGCCACCGAGCTGCCCGACCTGTGCGCGTCCGAGGCCGAGCTGTTCGAGCGCCTGCTCGGCACAAGGGTCGAGCGCGAGACGACCATCGTCGATGGCGCCGTGCGCTGCGAGACCCGCATCGACCTCGGCACGCGAGGCAGACGAGCACCGAACCGCACCACCCCGACACCGAACCGCAAGGCAGCAAGGAGCCCAGCCTGATGGCAACCGAAGCCCGAGACCTGACGTCCGAGGCGCCGGAGCGGATCAACCCCGTCCCGGAGAACGTCGACATGGGCGCCTACAAGTACGGCTGGCACGACCCGGTCAACTCGGTCTTCACTCCTAAGCGGGGCCTCTCCCACGACGTCGTCGAGGAGATCTCGGCGATGAAGGGCGAGCCCGAGTGGATGCGGACCTTCCGGCACAAGTCGCTCGACTACTTCCTGCGCCGCCCGATGCCCCAGTGGGGCGGCGACCTGAACCAGATCGACTTCGACAACATCTTCTACTTCCTGCGGGCGACCGAGAAGCAGGCCACCTCCTGGGAGGAGCTGCCGGCCGACATCAAGAACACCTACGACCGGCTGGGCATCCCCGAGGCCGAGAAGCAACGCCTGATCGCCGGGGTTGCCGCCCAGTACGAGAGCGAGGTCGTCTACCACAAGGTCCGCGAGGACCTGGAGGAGCAGGGCGTCCTGTTCCTGGACACCGACACCGCCCTCAAGGAGCACGAGGAGCTGTTCCGCGAGCACTGGGCCACGGTGATCCCGCCCAACGACAACAAGTTCGCGGCCCTGAACTCGGCCGTGTGGTCGGGCGGGTCGTTCATCTGGATCCCCGAGGGCGTCCACGTCGAGATCCCGCTCCAGGCCTACTTCCGGATCAACTCCCAGAACATGGGCCAGTTCGAGCGGACCCTGATCATCGCCGAGCCCGGCTCCAGCGTGCACTACGTCGAGGGCTGCACCGCGCCCATCTACTCCTCGGACTCGCTGCACTCGGCCGTGGTCGAGATCATCGTCAAGCCGCACGCCAAGGTCCGCTACACCACCATCCAGAACTGGTCGACCAACGTCTACAACCTGGTCACCAAGCGGGCCGCGGCCTACGAGGGCGCGACCATGGAGTGGATCGACGGCAACATCGGCTCCAAGCTGACGATGAAGTACCCGGCCGTGCTGCTGCTGGGCGAGCACGCCCACGGCGAGATCCTCTCGGTCGCCTTCGCCGGCAACAACCAGCACCAGGACGCCGGGGCCAAGCTCACCTTCGCCGCCCCCAACACCACCGGCCAGATCGTCTCCAAGTCGATCTCCCGCGACGGCGGCCGCACCTCCTACCGCGGCCTGGTCAAGGTCGAGGAGGGCTCGCCCGGGGTGAAGGTCAACGTCCGCTGCGACGCCCTGCTGCTGGACGAGGAGTCGCGCTCCGACACCTACCCCTACACCGACGTGAAGGAGGAGGACGTCACCCTCGGGCACGAGGCCACCGTGTCCAAGATCGGTGACGACCAGCTGTTCTACCTGCGGTCGCGGGGGCTGTCGGAGGCCGAGGCCACGGCCATGATCGTCCGCGGGTTCATCGAGCCGATCTCCAAGGAACTGCCGATGGAGTACGCGCTCGAGCTCAACCGCCTCATCGCCCTGCAGATGGAAGGGGCGGTCGGATAACCCGATGACCGACGCGAGCATCGAGACACTGACCCTCAAGGACCTCGACCCGGACACCGTGACCGCCTGGTCGCGGGCGCTCGGGGACCCCGACTGGTT
>DASUPQ010000563.1 GCA_036280995.1 Actinomycetota bacterium
AAACCCTGAGAGGCCCAGACCTGGGAGGCTCTCTCACCGTGGCCGACACGGGCTCTCTAACCAGTGGCGGCTCGATGAACGAGTAAGGCGAGGCTAACCTACTTCAACGATGAGAGTCAACAACGCTAGGCAACCTGACGGGTTACGAGCCGGTCAACGCGTGTTGTGCGGCATTCCAGACTTGGTGGGCCCAGGGGCTGTCGCCGAGCGTGAGGGTGCCTTGGTTGGTGACGATGGAGATCCAGCCGTGGGGTGATCGCCACACGTAGGTGCCGAGGTCGGGTTGTCGGGCTTGCCAGCCGCCGACGGTCTTGGCTCGGTGCTCGGAGCGGGCGAGCGGTCCGAGTTTGCCGGGCCCGGTCTGCCCGGGTGGGCCGTCCTTGCGGTAGGGGATGGTGTGGTCCAGGTCCAAGCGGCCGCCGGTGGTGATGGTGGTGGCCGGGCTGTAGGGCCAGACCGATCCGGGATGGCGGATGTGCACGGCTTCGCGGACCGCCATCGGGATGTCATAGGAATCGACCGCCGCCACGGCGGCGGGGTCGAGCACCGGCCGGATCGAGATGTTGGCGTCGCTGTCGGTGAGCCAGCGGCGGAACTGGTCGAGGGTGATCGGTCCGTCTGCGGTGCGCAGCACGCCGTGCTGGTCGATCAGGGTCTGGTCGGTGACGTGGACGTGGACAACGGCCGTAGTGCGGCACGCGTTCAACTCCGCTTTCGTGAACGGGCGCAGGTCGAAGGTGGAGCCACGGCCGCAGCCACCGCGGCGGTCGAACTCGGCCGGCACTCTCGCCCCGGCGCCCGAGTCGGCGCCATCAACAGCGGCGACGGGATCAGTCATACCGTCACGATCACCAGATGCGAACTCACCTGAGCCGGCGTCGTCGACGCAGCTGCCGTCCCCTTCTGAACTGGTCTGCTCGGCCGCGGCGTTCGAGTCGCGGTGCTGGTCGAACCAAGCGAGGTCGGCCTCGTCGACCGGCGGCTCCTCATCCCAGCCCGATCCGCCGTCGTCGGTGCGGCTGGTGTGGTAGTCGTCGAGATCATCACGATCATCCAGGCCGGGTTGGTGGAAGTTGCCGTGCCGAGCCGTCTCCCAGCCGGCGTCGGGCAGATCGTCGGCCGCCCACGGATCGGTCGGATCCGCCTGGTGGGCGGCGACCCGATCCTCGGGATGGCGGGGATCATCGGGCTGGTGGGCGTGCCGGGCCAGCAGGTCCCGCAGCCTCGCTTGGTGGGCGATGATCCCGAACGCCTTCGACCGGCGGACCCCGACCGGATCCTCATCACCATCCTCGGCCAGACACTGCGCGACCCGCTCCACCAACGCCATGAACGCCGACGCGTCCCCGGCCTCCAACCGGGCCACCAGGGTCCGCAACCCGTGCTCACCGGTGAACATGCGGGCGTCGCGTTGCGCCGCAGCCTTCTCGGCCCGTTGCTGGTAGGTCTTGGAATCGACCTGCAGGATTGTCGCGTCCAGCACCTTCTCGAACCTGCCCCAAGCCATCACCTCGATGTGCGGGGTGACCAGCCGGTCCACGATCCGGGCCGACAACACGCCGAGTTCGCTGGTCGCTTCGGCGATCTGGCGGGCCTTCCACGCCCACACCTGCCCGTCCCTCACCCGCTCCCACAACCGGGGCAGCCGGTGCCGGATCGACAGGGCGGCACCGATCCAGCGGCGGGCCGCGACCGGCCCGCAGTGCAGCGGATGGCCCAGCTCGGCCGGGCAGGACTCGGACACCAGCGGTGTCCCGACCGCACCCATCCGCACGAACCGGTCGACCAACACACTCTGGGAGGCCGACCCGCCGGTCAGTTCCAGCTCGGCCGGGGCGGCATGGCAGTCGGCCCAGGCGGCGGCCAGCAGCAGCTTGCGACAGCCAGCCCGCCGCTCCAGCTCCAAGCTGTCCGCGGTCAGCTGCAGCAGCGCGCCCGGATCTCCGAGCGACTCCTCCAACCAACGATCGAACATACAGCCGATTCTACCGTGCGGGGCAGTGCCCGTCCACCGGCTGCCTGCGAGATTCTGCTTGTTCTGCGGGGAATCCTGGACTCACGAACTGGTGCCGATGGGTCGGCGAGCACGCCGTTCAGATCGGCCGCACCAGATCTGCTGGTCGCCCTCTACTGCGCCTGACGCCACAGCCAACCTCGTCGTCTGCCCGCCGTAGGCGACCGCGACCT
>DASUPQ010000564.1 GCA_036280995.1 Actinomycetota bacterium
CTTCAGCATGGCCCTTCCACCTCCAAATGTGACCGGGTCGCTCCACATCGGCCACGCTCTCGACCACACCTACCAGGACTACCTGGCCCGCGTGCACCGCATGCGCGGGTTCGAGGTGCTGTGGCTGCCCGGCATGGACCACGCCGGCATCGCCACCCAGAACGTGGTCGAGCGCGAGCTCGCCAAGGAGGGCAAGACCCGCTTCGACCTGGGCCGAGAGGCCTTCGTGGAGCGCGTCTGGGCCTGGAAGGCCGAGTCGGGGGGCCGCATCCTCGGCCAGATGCAGCGCCTCGGCGACTCGGTCGACTGGTCGCGCGAGCGCTTCACCATGGACGAGGGCCTGTCGCGGGCCGTCCGCGAGGTGTTCGTCTCCCTCTACGAGCAGGGCCTGCTGTACCGGGGCCGGCGGATCATCAACTGGTGCCCCCGCTGCCTCACCGCCCTGTCCGACATCGAGGTCGAGCACGAGGAGGTCCCGGGCGAGCTCGCCCACCTGCGCTACCCCCTGGCCGACGGGTCGGGCTGGATCGGGGTGGCGACCTCGCGGGCCGAGACGATGCTGGGCGACACCGCGGTTGCCGTCCACCCCGACGACCCCCGCTACCAGGGCCTCATCGGCAGGACGGTGCGCCTGCCCCTGGTCGACCGGCTGATCCCGGTGGTCGCCGACGCGGCCGTGGACCGCGAGTTCGGCACCGGCGCGGTCAAGGTCACCCCGGCCCACGACCCCAACGACTACGAGATCGCCGAGCGGCACGACCTGCCCGCCGTCGACATCCTCACCGAGGAGGCGATCGTCAACGCCGAGGGCGGGCGGTTCGAGGGCCTGGACCGCTACGCCGCCCGCCGCGAGGTCAAGGCCGCCCTGGCCGAGCTGGGCCTGCTGGAGCGGGTCACCGAGGCGCCGCACTCGGTCGGCCACTGCTACCGCTGCCGCACCGAGGTCGAGCCGCGGCTGTCGCTGCAGTGGTTCGTGGCCGCCCGGCCGCTGGCCGGCCAGGCCATGGCGGCGGTCCGCTCCGGCCAGACCCGCTTCGAGCCGGCCCGCTACGAGAAGACCTTCTTCGGCTGGATGGAGCAGATCCGCGACTGGTGCGTGTCCCGCCAGCTCTGGTGGGGGCACCGCATCCCCGCCTGGTACTGCCCGGACGGGCACGTCACCGTGGCGCGCCAGGACCCGGCCGCCTGCGGCACCTGCGGCGCCGCCGAGCTGGCCCAGGACGAGGACGTGCTCGACACCTGGTTCTCGAGCGGGCTGTGGCCGTTCTCGACCCTCGGCTGGCCCGACCAGACCGAGGACCTGGCCACCTTCTACCCGACCTCGGTGCTGGTCACCGGCTACGACATCATCTTCTTCTGGGTGGCCCGAATGCTGATGTTCGGCTGCCACTTCCAGCCGCCGACCCCGTTCGAGGTCGTGGCCATCCACGGGATGGTCCGCGACGCCCAGGGCAAGAAGATGTCCAAGTCGTTCGGGAACGTCATCGACCCGATCGAGCTGATGGACCGCTACGGCACCGACGCCCTCCGGTTCGCCCTGATCCGCGGGGCCAACCCGGGCGGCGACGTGCCCCTGGCCGAGGAGTGGGTGGAAGGCGCGCGCAACTTTGCAAATAAGCTCTGGAACATGGCCCGCTTCGTCCTTTCCACCGGGGGGGCAACAAGCGCCCCCCCGGACCCCCCCGAACCGAGGCCGTCCCTCGGCCTGGCCGACCGCTGGCTGCTCTCACGCCTGGAACGCACCCGGGCGGCCGTGACCGCCGCCTACGACGGCTTCGACCCGGCCGAGGCGGCCCGGCTGCTGCACGGGTTCGCCTGGAGCGAGCTGGCCGACTGGGCGGTCGAGCTGGCCAAGCCACGGCTGGCCGCCGGGGACGAGGACGCCCGGCAGGCCGCCGCCACCCTGACCTACGCCCTGGACGTCACCCTGCGGCTGCTGCACCCGGTGATGCCATTCGTCACCGAGGAGCTGGGCCGGGCCCTGACCGGGGTCGAGACCCTCACCCTGGGTCCCTGGCCGGCCGAGCGCCCCGGCGACCTCGACCCCGAGGCCGAGACCGGCATGGCCGACCTCCAGGAGGCGATCGTGGCCCTGCGCCGGTTCCGGGCCGAGCACCGCGTCCCCACGGCCAGCCGGCCCCGGCTGGTGGTCGTGCCGGCCGACGCGGCCCAGGCCGGCCTGTTCCGGGCCGAGGCCGACAGCCTCCGCCGCCTGGCCCGCCTGGACGCCGTCGAGGTCGGCTCGGCGGCCCCGGCCACCCCCACCGCCAAGCTGCTGGCCGGCCGGGCCGAGCTCCACCTCCCCCTGGAGGGGCTGCTCGACCTGGACGAGGAGCGGGCCCGGCTCGACCGCGAGCTGGCCACCCTCGGGGCCGAGCGGGCCCGGGCCGAGGCCAAGCTGGCCAACCCCGCCTTCCTGGAGAAGGCCCCGCCGCCGGTGGTGGCCAAGGCCCGGGAGCGCCTGGCCGAGGTCGACGAGGCCCTGGCCAAGGTCAGGGCCCAGCAGGTCGAGCTCTCCGGCACGCGCTGAGGAGGTCCGATGGGACGGGTCCCGGAGCGCCCGTCGCTGGACGGGCTCGAAGCCAAGTGGGGCGCCCGCTGGGAGGCCGACGGCAGCTACCGGTTCGACCCGGCGCGGCCCCGGGAGGACGTGTTCGCGATCGACTTCCCGCCGCTCACGGTCAGCGGCGTGCTGCACGTCGGCCACGTCTTCTCCTACTGCCACACCGACGTCCTGGGCCGCTTCCAGCGGATGCGGGGCAAGGACGTCTTCTACCCGGTGGGCTGGGACGACAACGGGCTGCCGACCGAGCGCCGGGTGGAGAACTTCTACGGCGTCCGCTGCGACCCCTCGCTGCCGTACGACCCCGGGTTCGCGCCGCCGGCCGGCCCGGTCGCGGCCGGGCAGCCCAAGCGGCCGGTGTCGCGGCCCAACTTCGTCGAGCTCTGCCGCCGCCTGACCGACACCGACGAGCAGGCGTTCGAGGCGCTGTGGCGCCAGCTCGGCCTGTCGGTCGACTGGACGCTGGCCTACGCGACCATCGGCGAGCGGGCCCGGCGGGCCTCCCAGCGCGGGTTCCTGCGGCTGCTGGCCAGGGGCGAGGCCTACCAGGCCGAGGCCCCGACCCTGTGGGACGTGACCTACCGCACCGCCGTGGCCCAGGCCGAGGTCGAGGACCGGGAGGTCCCCGGCGTGGCCGTCCAGGTCCGGTTCCGGCGCGACGGGGCCGGGCCGAAGGGGTCCGGGGAACCCCGAGGGGGTGCCCCGGTGAATCGGGACCTGGTGGTGGAGACGACCCGGCCGGAGCTGCTGGCCGCCTGCGTGGCCCTGGTCGCCCACCCCGGCGACGACCGCTACCGCGACCTGGTCGGCACGACCGCCACCTCGCCGCTGTTCGGGGTGCCGGTCCCGGTGGTCGCCCACCGGCTGGCCGACCCCGCCAAGGGGACCGGGCTGGCCATGATCTGCACCTTCGGCGACCTCACCGACGTGCTCTGGTGGCGGGAGCTGCGGCTGCCGGTGCGCTCGGTCGTCACCCGCGACGGCCGGCTCCGGGAGACCCCGCCCGAGGGCGTGCCCGCCGGCCCGGCCTGGGCCGAGCTGGCCGGCAGGACCACCACCCAGGCCCGGCGGCGGGTGGTGGAGCTGCTCGAGGACGCCGGCGACCTGGTCGCCGGCCCCCGGCCGGTCACCCACCCGGTGAAGTTCTACGAGAACGGTGACCGGCCCCTGGAGATCGTGACCAGCCGCCAGTGGTTCATCCGCCTGCTCGACCACCGCCAGCGGCTGCTGGAGCGGGGCCGCGAGCTGGACTGGCAGCCGCCGTTCATGCGCGCCCGCTACGAGCACTGGGTGACCGGCCTGCACAGCGACTGGCTGGTCAGCCGCCAGCGGTTCTTCGGCGTGCCCATCCCGCTGTGGTACCCGCTGACCGAGGCCGGCGAGGTCGACCACGACCGGCCGCTGGTCCCCGGCGAGGCCCGGCTGCCGGTGGACCCGTCCACCGACGTGCCCGACGGCTACCGGGAGGCCGACCGGGGCCGGCCGGGCGGGTTCGTGGCCGACCCCGACGTGTTCGACACCTGGGCCACCTCCTCGCTCACCCCGCAGATCGCCGGCGGCTGGGAGGAGGACCCGGAGCGGTTCGCCCGGGTGTTCCCCATGGACCTGCGGCCCCAGTCCCACGAGATCATCCGGACCTGGCTGTTCTACACGGTGACGCGGTCCGAGCTCGAGCACGGCGTGCTGCCCTGGTCGCGGGCGGCCATCTCCGGCTGGGTGGTCGACCCCGACCGGCGCAAGATGTCCAAGTCCAAGGGGAACGCCGTCGCCCCCACGGCCGTGCTGGAGCGCTACGGGGCCGACGCCCTGCGCTACTGGGCGGCCAAGGTCCGGCCGGGCACCGACACCACCGCCGACGAGGGCCAGATGCGGGTCGGCCGCCGCCTGGCCATCAAGCTGCTCAACTCGGCCCGGTTCATCCTCGGCCTCCCCGGCGACGGGCCGGACACCGGGGACCCGGCCGAGGCGCTCGACCTGGCCATGCTGGCCGGGCTGGACGCCACCGTGGCCGAGGCCACCGCCGCGCTGGAGGGGGCCGACTGGACGGCCGCCCTGGAGGCGACCGAGCGCTGCTTCTGGTCCTTCTGCGACGACTACCTGGAGCTGGTCAAGGACCGCGCCTACCGGCCGGCCGGCGAGCCGGGCGGCGCCTCGTCCAGGGCGGCGCTGCGCACCGCCCTGGACGTCCAGGTGCGGCTGCTCGCCCCCTACCTGCCGTACGCCTGCGAGGAGGTGTGGTCGTGGTGGCGCGACGGGTCGGTCCATCTGGCCGGCTGGCCGGGCCCGGTGTCGTCGCCGGCCGCCGCCGGGGCCGACCGCCGTCCCCTGGACGCGGCCAGGCAGGTGATCGCGGCCGTCCGGCGGGCCAAGAGCCAGGCCGGGGTGCGGCTGCGCACCCCCGTCGAGCTGGCCGAGATCGCTGGCCCGCCCCCGTGGCTGGATGCGGTCCGGGCCGCCGAGGCCGACCTGGCCGCCGCCGGCCGGGTGGGGGCGTTCCGGTACCGCGAGCGTCCCGGCGCCGACGGGCTCGACGTGCGGGTCGCGCTGGCCGCGGCCGAGGAGGCCACCACATGAGCGAGCAGCCCCGCGAGGTCGAGGGGGTCCTGCTGGTCCAGGCCGACGACCAGGAGGCCGCCGGGCGGCGGGTGGCCGACCTGGAGGCCGTCGACCGCTTCGACCTCCGGCCGCGGCCGCCCCAGCGGATCCGCGACGTCTACCTCGACACCGGCGACGGCGCCCTGGCCGCGGCCCGGGCCGCCTTCCGGGTCCGGGAGCTGGACGGCCGGCCGCTGCTCACCCTCAAGTCGGCGGCGGTGCGCACCGGCCTGGCCGCGGAGCGGCTGGAGCTGGAGGCCCCCTGGTC
Source organism: Actinomycetota bacterium (assembly GCA_036280995.1). Classification (NCBI taxonomy): domain Bacteria; kingdom Bacillati; phylum Actinomycetota; species Actinomycetota bacterium. The sequence goes on from DASUPQ010000564.1 coordinate 5,427, forward strand.
GCCCGAGGCCCTCCAGGCCGTCCTGGGCGAGCTGCGCCGCCAAGGGGTCGAGCTTCCCGACCCCGGTGAGGGCGCCGGGGCGGGGGAGCCGCTGGCCGACCTGGCCGCCCTCGGCCTGCGCCCGACCCAGCGCCGCGAGACCTCCCGCACCCCCCGGGACGTGCTCGAGCGTGGACACCCGGACGCCGGGCCGGTGGCCGAGCTGACCATCGACGACGTCACCTTCCTGCTCCCGGCCGGGCGGGCGCGGCTGCTGGAGGTCGAGGTCGAGGCCAAGGGCCCGGGAGGGATCGAGACCGTGCAGGCGCTGCTGGGGGCGCTGGCCGCGGCCCTGCCGGACGACCTGCGGCCCTGGCCGTACGGCAAGCTGGGCACCGGCCGGGCCGTGGAACGGCTGCTGGCCGCCGGCGAGCTGGACGGCCTGCTCGGCCCCGACGGCAGAGTCCGCCCGGCCGCCCACGACCGGCTCGCCGAATTCCTCGCGGAAAATTCCGCTTGACGGGTCGTCACGGTCGCGCGCAAACTGCTTGCACAAGTCTCCAGCCAGAGAGGCGGTGAACGGCATGAAGAGGAACCCGGGTCGGACGATGCTGCTCTGCGGCAGCGAATGGCGCATCCACCTGCGTGGTCGTGCCGTTCGAGCCGACATCTCGAGCTTCGCGCTCCCCGGAGGGAACCGGTCGTGAGGCGCGCACGCCGCGCCTGATTTCGCGCTGACCGCCTCCCTCCCGGGAGGCGGTTTTTCGTTTCCCAATTTCCGTTCCGCGTCCGGGGGGAGGTGCGCAGGAGTGTTCCGCTACGCCCAGGAGCAGGCCCACCGGTGCTACTGCCGCTACTGCCACGGCCAGGGCTGCGGCGGCTGGTGCCGCTGGTGCCGCTGACCGGGACTACTATCGACGGCGTCATGGACTACCAGGACGCCGTCGATGCGTTGTACGCCCGCATGCCGACCCGCATGGGGCCGACCCTGGAGCGGATCACGCGGCTGGCCGAGCTGCTCGACCATCCGGAGCGGACCGCGCCGGCGGTGCACCTGACCGGGACCAACGGGAAGACCTCGACGGCCCGGATGGTCGCGTCGCTGCTGGCCGCCTTCGGGGTCGGGGCCGGGGTCTACACCAGCCCCCACCTGCAGGACGTGCGCGAGCGGGTGGCGCTGGCGACCCGGCTCATCTCGACCGAGGAGTTCGCCGAGACCTGGGCCTACCTGGAGCCGTTCCTGGCCGAGGTCGACCGGGCCGGCGACCAGCCGGTGACCTTCTACGAGGCCCTGACCGCCCTGGCCTTCCTGTGGTTCGCCGAGCTGCCGGTCGACGCCCAGGTGGTCGAGGTCGGCATGGGCGGCACCTGGGACGCCACCAACCTGGTCAACGGGGAGGTGGCCATCATCAACCGGGTCGCCCTCGACCACCCCGAGCTCGGCGGCACCCCGGCCGCGGTGGCCAGCGAGAAGGCCGGCATCATCAAGCGCGGCGCCACCGTGGTCAGCCATGCCCAGGACGACGACGTCCTCGCCGTCATCGCCGA
>DASUPQ010000565.1 GCA_036280995.1 Actinomycetota bacterium
GCGGCGTCTTGCCGGTCACCGGTGGCGGCCGAGGCCGCCTCACCATCGAGTCGGTGTGTGACCGATGGACGGTGAAGGCGGTCGCACCCTAGGACCTGCTATATGCAGGTTGGCACCGCTGCGCTCACCTGGACAGCAGCGGGATGCTGCCGGCGCGGACCTGCATGCCCACCTCGACAAGGTCGCTGGGAAGCCGGATGTAGCTCAGACGCGCGTCAGATTGGCAGCCGAGGGCACCAGGCACCAGCAATCTGAGACTGCTCAATATCTCTGAACGGCACGTGTGGCGGGGCGCAGTCACCTGGAGCGCAGGTTCTGGCAAATCTCTGGCAAGGCCCGTGTTGGTGACCTTTGTGATCGCCTTGGCAGGGACGCCTCAGCGTCATCGTCCTGGCTTGTGTCGACCTCGGCTTCGGCCAGGTGACGCGGCATTGCATGGCGGGCGCGGCTCATGGCGTTGGCGTCGCGTCCTTGCGGCATTGTTGAGCGGCCACGGTGTAGGCGACCAGCAGGTCCGCGGCCTGACGGCGTTGGTTGCGGATGAGCAGGTCGATCAGCTGGTCACCCCGCCTGGCGGCCTCGAGGCAGGCCGGGGAAGCGTAATGGCGAACCACGACTCGGGTGGAGGGAGGTATTGCCAGCTGGGTGCTCGGTGAGGGCGAGGAGGTGGGGGCAGGCCCGGTCGGCTGACGGCTGGCTTGTGCGGACCCGAGGACGAACCCCAGCAGCGCGCCGACCGCAAGGGTGAGCGCCGGGACCAACAGCAGCCAGCCCGACACCCTCCGCGGTGGCGGCTGGGCCGGGCGGATTGGCTGCGGTGGGCCAGCCACTGCCGGTGCTGCCCTGGGTGGCGGTGGATCGGGCTGGTGCGGCTGAAACAGCGAACCAAGCTGGGATCGGAAGGATGGAGTGGCTTCAACCGGCGCCTGATCGGGCCGTGCTGCTACCGGCGCATCCGGCTGGCGGCGTGCTCGCCTGGACACCAAGCGCCGCCAGCGGCGGTGGGGTTCGCGACCTGGCCGAGCCTCATCCCTGGTTATGCGACGCTCCCACAGGTTCTCATCATTCGCGGGCCAGGTAGGTGAGGGCGGCGCGGAGGGTTCCGCCGGTGGTCCCGCCGTCAAAGCGCTCGGCGATCCGGCCTTGGCTGTCGACCAGCACAGTGACCGGCTGGTAGGGGACCCGCCAACGAGCCCAGGTCTTCCCGGAGGCGTCGTTGGCCAGCGGATAGGGGACCTGGAAGCGGCGGGCGTAGGCGCGACCGGCGGCGACCGTATCGTGGTTGGAGACCCCCACGAAGCCGACCCGGCCGGCGAACTGCTTGGCCACCTTCGACAGATCGGGCTGCTCGACCTGGCAGATCGAGCACCAGGACTCAAAGAAGCTCACCACCACAGGTCGCCCCCGGAACTCGTCCAGGGTGACGATGCTGCCGTCGAAGGCGGTGACCCGCAGGGCAGGGGCCGGCTGGCGGCGGGCCGGGGCGATGATGCCAGGCGGCGGGGGGTCCTGGGCCGGGCTCGTGCGAGCAGTGGCGGCCCGGGAGACGGCGGTGGGAGGCGAGGTGGTGGCCGCTGGTTGTCCAGCGGGGTCGGACGGGATGGCGCAGGCACTCAGGACGAGGGCGAGGAGGGCGAGCGGGAGCGGCCGGAGACGCATAGCGGATAATCCTACGCGACTGTCCAGTGGACGCCGAACGCCCTGATCCTGGAGCTGATTCCAGCGAGAGCGCCCGCGGTCATCCCTGGATCGGTCCTCCAGGTCGTGGTCAAGGTCGGAGACCAGGTCATCGCCGACATGTGCCCGCTCGACAGGGTGCAGCTTTGGCTCGAGAATGACGCCATCCCTACTCAGCCGAGGAACTCCATGCGACATTCCGCCGGCTCGCAAGCCAGGGCATACAGCGCTTCCTCGCCACTCTCTGAAGTTAGCTGGCATCCCACCACCATGCCGGCCGCACGCGAGGACTGACTTGCCGAGGTGCGCAGCTTCCTCGAGGCGGTCCAGGGTGACCGGCTGGAGGCGCTGTATGTGCTGGCGATCAGTACCGGGATTCGGCAGGGTGAGTTGCTTGGGCTACGCTGGCAGGACGTGGACGTGGAGCGCCGCCGGCTGCAGCTGGTCCGGCAGCTCAAGACCCGCCAGTCACGCCGGGCTGTGGTGCTGTCGGAGCTGGCCGTAACGGCGTTGGTCGACCATCGCGATCGGCAGGCCGCGGAGCGCGAGCAGCAGGGGGTCAGCCGGGAGAGCAAGGCCTGGTCTTTCCCAACACCGTCGGGCAAGCCGCTGGACCCGCACAATCTGCGGCAGCGGAGCTTCTTTCCACTGCTTGATCGGGCTGGTCTGCCCCGTATCCGTTTCATGACTTGCGGCATAGCTGCGCCACCCTGCTGCTCGGCGAGGGGGTGCATCCCAAGATCGTGAGTGACCTGCTTGGCCACAGCCAGATCGGTATCACCTTGGATTTGTACTCTCATGTCACGGCGACGATGCAGGCGGTCGCGGCTGAGGCGATGGGTCGGCTGCTGAGTGACCAGGACGGTGGCGGGTGACTGCTGATGGTCCAGGGAGTAGGGCTGGTGCCGGCGGTTGTAGCTGGGGCCTGTTGGACGGCCTGGAGCGGGG
>DASUPQ010000566.1 GCA_036280995.1 Actinomycetota bacterium
GGGGGCGCGTCCTGGCGGAGGCTGGAGATGGCGAGCATGCAGACGATGCCGATGGCGATGAAGGTGCACTCCACCAGCCGCGCGGTCACGTAGGCGACGGCGCCTGCCTCGTGGACGCGCTTGTGGATCGAGTACGGCACCACCGCCGTCCCGACGTTGGAGATGATGAGGAGCAGCTCCAGCACGGCCCCGATCCCGATGAGGGTCCGGGCGTCGGTCCCGGCGCCGGTGATGTAGTTGCCTTCGTGGTCGAGCACCGGCGCGTAGAAGAACAATCGTGCGGGGATCGAGGTCACAAAGGTGATGATCCACAGCCACCCGGTGAAGGTCGCGACCCTCCGATAGTTCATGGGATCCCTCCCGTCCGCGCGGCCCGCCGTTGGCACTCCCCTGACAGCCCGACATCTGCAGATCTGCGTCTGGTCCGCAGAGGCCGCTTCGCTACCTCGCAGGGCTGACGGTCCCGACGAACACCGCGGTCGTATCGACCAAGTCGAGCAGGCCCGCGGCGATGCCGGCCTCGATCGTCTCAGCCGAGGTCAGCGGCTGGCCGTTCACACTCTGCGCCAGCGGCAGGGGTCCAAAGCCAGGGAAGACGCTGACCACCGCCACGCAGTCGCCGCTCGTGATCGCTTCGGCGCTGCAGACCACGAAGTAGCCGTGCATGAACGGCGTCCAGCCGGGATCCCCAGGCGCGGCCTGGATCGTGTGGTCGTGGATCGCCGGGAGATCGCCCTGCGGCGTATCCGTCTGCGCCGCGATCACATAGAAGTTCTGTGTCTTGGCGTTCGGGATGGTGGGGAGCGGGTTTCCGGCCTGGGGGAAGGTCATCCACACCTCGACGCCGTTGACCCACACGGGCTCATAGCAAGCGCCCTTGTGGGTCTGGCGGAGGCAGTTCACGGGGGCGGCTTGTGCCGCTGGAAGCGCCGAGACGAACAGCGAGATTGCCATCGATACGACCACGACGGCGATGGAACGACGGATCAGGCGACGCATGGGCTCTGCCTCCCCTGTCGTATTAGGAACTGGTCGTCGTGGGCGACGATCAGTCGTTCAGGAGCAAGCACTGGCGAAGACGGTCTGCAGGTGGGTAGCCCCAACCGTAAGGATCAAACGCACATATCGCCAGGGCTGGCTTACGCCTGCGGGCGCTACCTCGGCCACCCCAGCGCCCGGGTCCACCATCGAGGTCGTCGCCGAGGAGCTGAGCCTTCGTTGGCGACGGCGAGCACGACCAGGACGACGAGGAACCAGCACCAGTAGCCAGCTCGACCAGCGCAGCGGGGAGCGGGACGTGGGTGACCGAGCAGCATGCCAGCGTTCCGCTCCGTCATGTCCGTGCTGGTGAGCCTCCTAGGGACCTTCTCTACGACCTCCAGACGGTCCAGACAGGTCCGGGGCCGATCTCCTGCAGGGTCTGCGGCCAGGCCTTCAACCCCAGGACGCCGTACTTGGCCACCAGCCGCAAGCTGGATAGCCGCCCGGCATGCCGCGGGTCAAGCGGCGGCGTGGAAGCGGATCCGAGCTTGGTGGGCCAGGGCGGCGACCCGTTCGGGCCCCAGCACCGCCGGGAGGGTGCGAAGCATGCTTGGCAGGCGCCGGGCCGACACGACGGGCACGCCCTGGGTGACGACCTTGCCCCAGGGGACCTGGGCGCCGTGGACGGCCACGATCGGCACCACGACTTGGGGATCGGCCAGGACCCGGGCGGCTCGGTCGGCCTCGAACGACACGGCCTGTACGGTCGAGGCGAGTGGGTAGCGGCCATGCCACAGTCGCCCGGATGGATCGAGCTGGAGGCGGCCGCGATACTGCTTGGAATCGACCACGAACACGCCGCCGGGGCCGATCATCAAGTGGTCGAGGTTGGCCCGGCTGCCGGGGACGGCCAGGTCGTGCAGGACCACCCATCCCTGCCGCTCCAGGGGGCCGAGCAGCCGGGCGGTGCGCCGCTCCCCGGCTGCCCCGCGCCGCCAGGCGACGGCGTACGGGCTGGGCCGGAACCGCAGCCCCCAGCCGACCGCCATGGCGGCGAGCACGCCAACCACTAGGCCGAGCCGGGGCGCCACCAGGCGGCCAAGGGCTCCCA
>DASUPQ010000567.1 GCA_036280995.1 Actinomycetota bacterium
GGCGCGTCGGTGCCGCGGCTGATCCACATGCGCGACGGTCGGCTGGTCACCGACGAGCGGCGCGTCGGCGACGGCCAGGTCGAACCCGGCGCCCAGCGCGCCGTGGTGCAGCCTCCCCAGGAGTGACGCGGTGTACCCCGAGCGCACCCCCCTGCTGGTCGGCCTGCTGGTGATCTGCGCCGCGGTCGCCGCCGTCATCGCGGTGCGTCGGCCGTTCCTGCGCAAGCTGGCGTTGCGTCAGGTCGCCCGCCGCCGCGGTGAGGCCACCCTGGTGGTGGCCGGTTCGGTGTTGGGCACAGCCATCATCGTGGGCAGCCTGGTCGTCGGCGACACCCTCAACTTCTCGGTCAAGCAGGGCGCCTACACCAACCTTGGGCCGATCGACGAGATCGTGGCCTCCCCCACCCTGGCCCAGGGCGATCAGGCCGCCGACCGGCTGGAGCGGCTACGGGGCGACCCACAGGTCGACGGGTTGCTGACGGTCCGGGGCGACCAGGCGGCCGCCGCCAGCGGCAGCGGCGGCGCCCGCCGAGCCGAGCCGCGGGTCAACGTCTGGGAGGTGGACTTCGCCCAGGCCGCGGTCTTCGGCGGCGCCGGCGACGGCGGCTCGGGGCTGGCCGGCCCCACCCCGGCGGCCGGCGAGACGGTCCTCAACGCCGACCTTGCCGCCACGATGGGCATCGGGGCTGGCGAGCTGCTGACCGTCTACCTGTACGGCCGGCCGGCGCCGTTCCGGGTGGCGCGGGTCGTGGCGACCAACGGGGTCGCCGGGGTGGGGACCGGTGCGGTCACCCGCAACGCGTTCTTCGCGCCGGGCACGCTGGTCCAGGCGGCCCGGGTTGCCGGCGGCACGGCGCAACCCCAGACCTTCACCTTTGTCTCCAACACCGGTGGCGTCGAGCAAGGCAGCGACCTCAGCGACGCGGTCGAGGCCAAGATCAGGGCGGCGCTTGGCCCCCTGGCGGCCCAGGGCACCTCGGTGGACAAGGCCAAGCAGGGACTGCTGGCGGACGCCGAGGCGGCCGGTGACGGCCTGGGCTCGTTCTTCTTGTTCATCGGGAGCTTCTCGATCATCGCCGGGGTGCTGCTGCTGGTGAACATCTTCGTGATGTTGGCCGAGGAGCGGAAGTCCGAGCTGGGCATGCTGCGCGCGATCGGGATGAAGCGCAGCCGCCTGGTACGCAGCTTCATCATCGAAGGCACCGTCTACGCCTTGATCGCCTCGCTGGTCGGGATCGTGGTCGGGATCGGGGTGGGCCGGGCGGTGGTGGTCGTGGCGGCCAGGATCTTCAACAGCTTCTCGGCCGAGGAAGGCGGCCTCAGCCTGGCCTTCAACGTCACTCCGACAAGCCTCGTCAACGGCTTCGCTACCGGCTTCCTGATCGCCTTCCTGACGGTGGCGATCACCAGCATGCGCATCAGCCGGGTCAACATCATCGCGGCCATCCGCGACCTGCCGGCCGAGGGCGAGCGCCGAACCAGGCGGCGCTGGGTGGTCGCCTCGACCATCCTGGCCGCCCTGTTCGGGGTGGCCGCGGTGCCGGCCATCGCGAACAGCGCGGGGATCGGGACCTACCTGTACCCGGCGCTGGCGGTGCTGCTGCTGTGCCCACTGCTGGTGCGGCTGGCGCCCAAGCGCTGGGTCTACACCGGTGCCTCGCTGGCCGTGCTGGGCTGGGGGCTGGCCGCCAACACGCTGCGGCCCAAGGTCTTCGACGATGGCACCACGGTCACCTTCGTCATCCTCGGAACGATGCTGGTGTTCTCGGCGGTGTTCCTGGTCAGCCAGAACCAGGACCTGATCACCCGCCCGTTCCGGCCGCTCATCCTCCGCCCGACCCCGGGTGGGCTGGCCGCGCGGCTGGCCGTCGCCTACCCGGTGGCGCGGCGCTTTCGCACCGGCGCCATCCTCATCATGTACAGCCTGGTGGTGTTCACCCTGGTGCTCATCACCGTCCTCGGCGGCCTGATCGACGCCACCGTGGACAACGAGGTCGCCAACGCCTCGGGCGGCTTCGCGGTCCGGGCCG
>DASUPQ010000568.1 GCA_036280995.1 Actinomycetota bacterium
CAGGTCACCCCAGCCGGTCAACAGCGCCCGCTTGGCCGCCGGGTCCAGCACGCGCACCTTGGTCAGCAGCTCGATCCCGCTCATGTCCGGCATCCACAGGTCGGCCAGCACCAGCGCCACCTGCCCACCTCGCGCCTTGACCCGCTCCAGCACCCCGAGCGCGGCCGCCCCCGACCCTTCGCAGATCACCTCGTAGTCGGCTCCATAGCGCTTGCGCAGCTCTGTCTCGATGCTGCTGCGCGCAGCCGGCTCGTCATCAACCGCCAGCAACACCGGTCGCAACATGGCCAGGACTCCCATTCACCGTCCCCACGGTCGCCACCCTATCGGGAGGCCGCGGGGTTCGGCGCCCGTTCGGTAGGCGCGCTGGAAGGACCGGGCGTTCCAGGCCGACCAGCAGCTCTACGCGGGTGAGCTCCGCCTTGACGCCCCGGCGCTGGCCGGCGCGGCAGACACCGTGCGAGCGGCGATCCGGGACCGCTCGCCTGCCCTGGCCCGTTCGGCACCCAGTGGACGTACGAGACCGACGGCCGAGGCCGGTTCCGCCGGTACCAGGACGCCAACGACCTCCCGACCGCTCTCGTGCCACTGTGGGGACTGTGCGCACCCGAGGTGCTGGGCGAGACCGGCCGCGCGGGGCGCGTGCTCGAACGCCTCCTTGCCGTGGCCGCGCCGGACGGTCTCCTCCCCGAGACCTACGACTCGGACACCGGTGCCTGGCTGGCCCGCCACTGGTTCGCCTGGCCGAGCGCGGTCCTCGCCGCCCTCGCCCTCGGCCCCGCAGATCTGGCGGAGCAGAAGGTGCGACCATGAGACACGACCGTCAGGAATGGCCTCTTGTGCGTGGCTGTCTCCTCTGTTGAGATCAGCAGGTCAGGCTGCGTCGGCAGGGAGAGGAGGCGGCCCATGGCCGCGACGCGAAGCCCCCAGGAGGTCTTCGACCATCACGCGCAGGCGCTGGGAGCCGAGGACCTGGACGAGATCGTCGCCGACTACAGCGACGACGCCATCTTCATCACCCCATCCGGCGTGCTCCGCGGCAAGGACAGCATCCGCCAGGCATTCACCAAGCTCCTCGGCGAGATCCCGCAGGCCGCCTGGGACCTCAAGACCACCCTCTTCGAGGACGACATCCTGTTCCTGGAGTGGAGCGCCGAGGGCGGCGGCAACCGCATCGAGGACGGCATCGACACCTTCGTCTTCCGCGACGGCCTCATCCGGGTCCAGACCGTCCGCTACACCTTGCAGCCCGCTTCCTGAAAGAAGGGATAGGGATGCGGCAGGATATCGAGTTCGACGCCGAAGGGGTGACGCTGCGGGGCTGGCTGTATCTGCCCGATGGGGTTACCGGCCCGGTTCCCACGGTCGTCATGGCCCACGGCTTCTCCGCCGTCAAGGAGATGTTCCTGGACAGCTTCGCCGAGGCGTTCGCTGCCGGCGGGCTGGGAGCGCTGGTGTTCGACAACCGCAACTTCGGCGCCAGCGACGGCGAACCGCGCCAGGAGATCGACCCGTGGGCCCAGGTGCGCGATTATCGCCATGCGATTACCTGGGCGCAGACCCGCTCGGAGGTCGACCCCGACCGCATCGGCGTGTGGGGAACGAGCTACAGCGGCGGCCACGTGCTGGTGGTCGGAGCGATCGACCGGCGCGTCAAGTGTGTTGTCTCCCAGGTGCCGCTGGTCAGCGGCTACCGGAACATCCAGCGGCTCGTCCGCCAGGACTTCATGGCCCCCAACCGCGCGGCCATGGAGCAGGACCGTGCCGCCCGCTACCGCGGCGAGCCGCCCGCGATGGTCCCCGTCGTCGACCCCGACCCCATGGCCGTCTCGGCCCTGCCCACCCCCGACTCCTGGGAGTGGTTCAGCGAGGCGGGCAAGAGCCGCGCGCCGGCGTGGCAGAACGAGGTCACGCTACGAACCGTCGAGATGCTGATGGAGTACGAGCCCAGCGCCTACCTGGAGCGCATCAGCCCCACCCCACTGCTGATGGTCGTCGCCGCGCTCGACCACCTCACCCCGACCGACCTCGCGCTGGAGGCCTACCAGCGGGCGCGCGAGCCGAAGAAGCTGGTGCTGCTGCCCGACGCCCACTTCGACGCCTACGTCAAGGGCTTCGACGCGGCCAGCGGCGCCGCCCGCGACTGGTTCCTGGAGCATTTGTCAGGTCGAGCGACTACCTAAAGTCTGGCCAGCGGGGCCCGGCTGGAGCGGTGTCTTCCAGCTCCGCCAGCGCGTAGCTGAGCGCCTCTACCATCGCCATGCTCCGACCGAGACGCTCCTCCTCGGCGAGCGCCTGATCTCCCAGAGCCTCTCCTACTCGGCGTCGGCAGGCGCTCACCTCGCCGGAGAGGACCCTTCCCCGGGCCGCCTCGCCCAGCGCCTCCTCGAGCTCCTGGCAGGCCCCGAAGAGCCTGGCGGCAGGACGGGGCCGACCCTCGGCCTCGCGCACCAGGGCCACCATCTCCAGGGTCTGCACGACCCACGCCCGGGCGGCGAGGTCGCGCAGGTGGCCGATCAGCTCTCGAAGCGTCGCTCGCGGCTGTCGGCCGGAGAGGAGGGCCGTCTCACCGGCTCGGGTGAGCGCCATGACGAGGAATCCCAGAGCCGGAAGGCGGCGGGCCACCATCACGGCTTCCTTCGCCAGGAGCTGGGCCCGGTCCGTCTCACCGGCCAGGGCGGCAAGAGGCGCCAGGGCCGCCATGCCGTGGACGCGCAACAGCTCGGCAGCCCCTCCTCCCTGGGCGAGCTTGAAGACCTGCTCGAAGTGCTCCTGCGCCTGGCGCTGATCGTCGGCGGCCATCGCCATCCAGCCCAGGGCGTGGTGGCACCACCCCGCCGACAGGGGGGCGTCCATCGCCTCGAATGCCTGGAGGGCGGCGGTCAACAGGGGCTCCGCCTCCTCCGGCCTTCCGCGGGAGATGGCCAGCTCGCCGAGGAAGTAGCGGGCCCGGGCCGCTTCCTTGGCCATTCCCGTCTCCTCGGCAAGACCGAGGGCGTGCCGGAGCACCTCCTCCCCCCGCTGCACCGTCGTTCGGCCGGAACGGGGAAGCAGGAATCCCGAGCCGATGAGCGCCTCCAGCCGCTCGGGGCCGAGCGTGCTCGCCGGCCCGGCCAGCACCCGCTCCAGCCAGTCGGAGCCCTCCAGCGGCCGTGTCCACCACCAGTACCGCCACAGGGCGGCAGCCAGTTGCACGGCCGCCTCGTCGTCCCCCTGAGCGATCGACCACTCCAGAGCGGTCCGGAAGCTGTCCTCGTCCGCATGGACCTGCCGTATCCACTCCCCACTCGACCACTTGCGGGTCGGCTCGACTGGGTCCTCGTGTGTCGACGCCAGGGCGAGGAAGAAATCTCGGTGCCGTCGGCGAACCCAGTCTGGCTCTCCCGCCTCGGCCAGCTTGGCCGACCCGTACTCCCGGACGGTCTCGAGGAGGCGGTAGCGCACGTTGACGCCTTCGCTGTCGACCACCACCAGGGACTTGTCGACCAGGTGGGAGAGGAGGTCGAGGACCTCGAGCTCTACCGACGAAGCGGAACCCTCCTGCTGCCCCACCACCGCCTCCGCCGCCTCGAGGTCGAAGCTGCCCGGAAAGACAGCCAGGCGGCGCAGGGCGACCTGCTCGGCGGTGGGGAGCAGGTCGTAGCTCCAGTCCATCGTCGCCGTCAGCGTCTGGTGCCGGGGCACAGCAGTGCGGATCCCTCCGGTGAGCAGCCGGAAGCGCTGATCCAGTCGCCGGGCCAGGTCCTGGGCGCCGAGGACCCGGATGCGGGCGGCGGCGAGCTCGAGGGCCAGGGGGATGCCGTCGAGGCGCCGGCAGATCTGGGTGACGGCGGCGGCGTTGGCCTGGCTCGGACCGAAGCCGGGCTGGGCCCTTCTTGCCCGCTCGCAGAAGAGGGCCACGGCGTCAGAGCCCGACAGATCCTCCACGCTGGTCGACTCGGCGGCGGGGAGGGAGAGGGGGGGCACCCGCCAGGCCACCTCGCCCGGCAGTCCCAGGATCTCCCGGCTGGTGGCCAGGACGGTGACGCCTGGGCAGCTGGGCAGCAGCATGTGAACCAGTTCGGCGGCCGCCTCGATGACGTGCTCGCAGTTGTCGAGGACGATGAGGGTCCGCTTGGGCTGGAGGTACTCGGAGAGCCGGTCCACGAGCACCTCCGCGGTTCCACCTGGGCCGGTGGCCAGCACGCCCAGGGCACCGGCCACCATGGAGGCCACGAGCGCCGCATCGGGCAACCGGCCCAGCTCGACCAGAACGACGCCGTCCGGGAAATCCTCCTGGACACCGGCCGCCACCTCCAGGGCGAGGCGGGTCTTCCCGCCTCCTCCAACCCCGGTCAACGTCACGAGGCGGGACTCGTCGAGCAGGCCACGGACCTCCTTGATCTCCTTGGCCCGTCCGACGAAGGAGGTGACGGCGGCGGGAAGGGTGTGCCGCCGGCCGGGGGAGCGTAGGGGTGGAAAGGCGGAGGGGAGGCCGGGATCGGCAACCTGGAACACCCGCTCGGCCCGGGAGAGGTCGGCCAGGCGATGGTCGCCCAGGTCGAGCAGCGCGACGCCGACCGGGAGGTGGTCTCGGGCGAGATCGGCGGCGGCCTGCGAGCAGAGCACCTGGCCGCCCCAGCCGAGGGACAGGAGACGGGCGGTCCGGTTGAGGGTGGGCCCGACGTAATTGCCTCCCCGGGGCTCGGCGGCGCCGGCGTGGATCGCCATGCGCACCCGCAGGGGTATCGGCGATCTCCACTCCTCCTCGAGAAGGGCGCGCTGGACGCCCAGCGCCGCCGTGAGCGCGGCCGAGGCCGTGGGGAAGGCGGCGCACAGGCCGTCTCCGGTGTTGGCGAACACCCGGCCCTGGGCTTCCTCCACGGCGCCCAGCACGATCTCGTCGTGACGGGCCAGGTCTTCCGCCATTGCCTCCTCGTCGCCCTCCCACCGATGCGAGCTGGCCTCGATGTCGGTGAAGAGAAAGACCACCGTGTCGCCCGGGCGGGTCGTTCCGGAGGGCCGCGTTGCTTGTCCCGCCGGCCTCACCGGCTCTGGTGGGCGGGATCCCTCGAGCTCGGGGCGTTGGAGGAGGATCTGCTGCTCGAGCTGGCGGAGGGAAGGCGTGGGCTCCAGGCCGAGTTCCTCACGAAGGATCTTCCTGATCCGCCGGTAGGCGCTCAGGGCGTCGGCCTGGCGGCCGAGCCGGTAGAGGGCCACCATGATCTGCCCCCAGGCCCGCTCCCGTAGTGGGTGCTCGGCGACGTGAGGCTCCAGGCGGGCCAGCCCCTGGGCGGGATGGCCGAGTGCCAGTTCGGCCTCGGCCAGCTCCTCGACGGCGGCGAGGCGGGCCTCCTCCAGCCGGCTGGCCTCGAGGCGGGCGAAGCGCCGATCGGCGAGGTCAGCGAGGGCTGGGCCCCGCCACAGGGCCAGGGCCCGCTCCAGGGCATCGGTGGCGGCCTCAGGCTCGCCTCGCTCGACGGCCTCCCGGCCTCGGGCGAGCAGCTCCTCGAAACGGTTCGCGTCCACCTGGGCCGGATCCCCTTCAAGGACATAGCCCGGCTCCCGGCCTCGCAGGCGGCTTCCCGCCTCCGGCCAGAGGTCGGAGAGGCTCCGCCGGAGACGGGACACCAGGCTCTGGACACTGGCGCTGGCGCTGGCCGGGAGCCGCTCGCCCCAGAGCTCCTCGATGATCGCGTCGAGGGGAACCACGCGGTTGAGGTGGACGACGAGCATGGCCAGCAGCGCTCGCTGCTTGGGGCTTCCGACCATCGCCACCCGTCCGTCGGCGGCGACCTCGAACGCACCCAGCAGGTGGAACTCGAGAACCTGATGCTCCGCAGTTGAGAGCAGTTGGGTCCCCCCCTCCAGTGGCCGTGGCTGCAGCGTACGACATGCCCGTTCGTCCTGAACAGGGCAATGGGGAGCCGCGTCAGCGACGCGCAAGCCCGGCGTAAGGAGCGTCGCGCATCCTTCCCCTAGGCGTCGCCGCCGACTGGAGCATCCCCAGGAGAGGAGGACGAATGGACTCGACGACGGTCCTGTCGCAGGCCCGCTCAGCGCTGGAGGCGACCGCCAGGCGAACGGCCGGGCTCATCCGCTCCCTTCCCGATCTGGACGGGCGGATCCCGGGCTCTGCGTGGACCGTGCGCGAGGCCGCCGTCCACCTCGTGAACCACGCCGGGCTCCACACCGAGATCGCCGAGGGCCTCGCCTCCCCGATCGAACGTGTGGCCAGGGAGGCACTGGCGGCCGAGAACGCCGCCCGGATCGCCGACATCCCAGAGGCCGGCGCCGAAAAGGTCGCCTCCCTTCTCACCGACGCGGTGGCCGGGCTCCTTGAGGCCACCGCCAACCGCTCCGGCCACCAGCCGGTCCAGTTCCACGCTGGCGTGTCCCTCGACCTGGCTGCCCTTGTCTGCATCAGCCTCGGTGAGCAGCTCCTCCACGGCTACGACATCGCGACCGCCCTCGGTGCCCCGTGGCCCATCAGACCTGGTCATGCCGACCTCGTGATCCACGGGTACGGCCCCTACTACGAGAGCGTGGTGGATCCTGAAATGGCTCGCGGAGTCACGGCCAGCTTCGGCATCGACCTGCGTGGCGGCTCGTCCTTCGCGGTGCGGTTCAACGACGGTGCCTATCGGTTGGAACCGCCTCGCTCGGGGCCCGTCGACTCCACGATCTCGGCCGATCCAGTCGCGTTCCTCCTCATGTGGTCGGGTCGGATGACCCTTTGGGAGGCCATCGCCCTGAACCTCTATGTCGCCGACGGGCAGGACTCCAGGTTGGGTCTGCACTTCATGGAGCTCTTCGAATATCCATGACCAGAGCATCGGAAGGAGGAATCCAGGCAATTAGCCCCGCATGATCGAGCACCAGGAACTCCCATCGTCTGTCAGCGTCGGACCGGCAGGTTCCGGTCCAGCCGGCGGGCGGCGGGCTCCAGGAGGTGGACCATGGTGACCGGCACGAGAGCTCGCTCCTACGAAGAGATGGTGGACGCCCTCGCCGAGGAGGGCCTCCCGGCGCTGCAAGGTAAGCTGTCGGACCTCACTGCCCAGGACTGGGAGCGGCCCACCCTGCTGCGGCCACCCGATGCGGACAAGCCGCCGTGGACGGTGCTGCAGCTGGCCGCCCATTTCGACGTCTTCATGGGCCTGACCATGCCGCTGGTCGCCGAGCCCATGTCGGACCAGCCGGTGGTGGACCGGGCCAGCTTCTACATCTCGGTCTCTGACCGCAGCAAGGTCTCCCCGGTCATCTACCAGTACATCGTCGACCACGCCCAGGGCCACACCCCGGCCACCATCCGCGACCAGGTCGGGAAGACGTTCAAGCAAGCCCTGGAGGCGATCAGGACCACACCCCCCGA
>DASUPQ010000569.1 GCA_036280995.1 Actinomycetota bacterium
TCACCGTGGATCGCGCCGACGGCGGCCAAGGCCTGGAGCGTTCGCTGCTCGTTTCGGGGCCACATCGGGCCACACTCGGGCCACGAACGACCGGACCGCAGCGGACAGCAACGGTCATCACCGGCCTGCCATCTACCCAGCTCAGCCGCCAGACTCCCCATCAACCGCAGGTCGCCGCGACCCGACCGCGATCTCTGACACGGAAGAGGACGCAGGCTCATCAAGCCGCCGGGAGACTGTTAGGTTGGGATGGAGTCGAAGCGCATTGAGATTGCCTTGCGGGCTTCGGGATCACGGAGGCTGCCCGGGGGCATTTGGCTCAGCTCCACGAACATGGCCTCCGTCCCGCCCGGAACCCACATGGTCAGCAGCCGTCCGCCGCCGGGCGCGGCGCGCAGCTCATGGCGCGTGCCTGTGGCACACGGATGAACGAACCGGGTCCGGCCTCCAGGTCCTCAACGCCCAGGGTGAAGGTAAAGGCGCCATCCAGCACATAGAAGGACTCCTCGGTGCGCTGATGCACGTGGGGCACGGTCCATGGTCCCTCCCCGCCGGAGAACTCGCCCACGGCGAAGGCGCCGTTGGTCTGCTCGGCAACGGTCAGCAGCCGCAGCCTGATCGTCCCGAGGTCGAGGACGTCGCCGCTCGATGTGTCGGTGGTGGTGGGGTGGGTCATCGCTGGCCTCCTGGGGCGCCGCGACCGGTGAACCTCCCAAACATCCGCCCGGCGCAGCCTCCCTGGCAATCCCAAAATCTGAACTTGCCGCCCGCCGGCCAGGGCAGGACACTGCCGGCATGCGCACCTATGGGCAGTACTGCCCGATCGCCCGAACCTCGGAGCTGCTGGCCGAGCGGTGGACGCCGATCATCATCCGCAACCTGCTGACCGGCTGCCGCACCTTCGGGGAACTGCTGGCGGGAGCCCCCGGGATCAGCAAGGCGCTGCTTGCCCAGCGACTGGAGCTGCTGGAGAACCACGGCATCCTCACCAGGCAACCCAGCCCCTCCGGCCGTGGCGGCCGCTACTCGCTGACCGACAAGGGGCGGGAGCTGAAGGCGGTCACCGACGCCATGGGCGCCTGGGGCGCCCGCTGGCTGGAGCTGGAGCCCCAGCACATCGACGCCACCTACGTGCTGTGGGCGACCTGCAAGCTGGTCGACCCCGACAAGGTCCCCAGCAACGGACTGGTCGCGCGCATCGAGCTTGCCGACCGGCCCACCGAGCGCTTCTGGATGCTGCTGGGCCGGTCCCATGCGGAGGTGTGCTCGACCTATCCGGGTCGCGTCGAGGACCTGATCGTTCGGACCGACAGCCAGACCTTGGCCCATTGGCACCTGCGCCACCTCACCTATGAGGAGGCGGCGCGGTCGGGACGGATGCGGATCGAAGGGCGCCCGGTAATCGACATGGGCGATGTGGCCGTCGCGGATCTCGATGCGGTCGATGACGGCGTTGTTGAACAGCTTGCGGGTTCGTGGGTCGGCGTGACGGTAGGCGGCGCCACAGTTGGTGGCGAACCTGCTAGCGGTCTCCAGGATGGCCCGCCATTCGCCCAGGTTTGCTGCGAGGGAGCGACGGCGGGCTTCAAGGGTGGTGGTCCGCTGGCAGACTTTGGTCTGTTCTTGGCGGAGCAGGCTCAGGTTGATGGCGTCGGCGTAGTAGGCCGCCAGTAGCTTGCGGCGCTCACCCTCCAGGCCCATCAGTTCACGGTCAAGCTGCCGATGTTCCTGGGCGGCCCGGCCCTGACGGGCAGCGATCTCAGCCTTGAGGGCGGCGTGGAGTTCGGTGAGCCAGTGGTGGGGGAGTTGGATCCGCTGGTAGAGCTGTTCGACCTGGTCTTCCAGCCGGTCGGCGGGGATGTGGGGTTCGCGGCAGCCGCCACGGCCGGCGGGTCGGGGCCGAGACAGTAGAAGTAGGGGTGGCGGCGGCCGTTGTTGCCAGTGGCGACCAGATAGGAGTAGCGGCGGCTGCAGACCGCGCAGTGCAGTACCCCTTTGAGGTAGTGGTGATGCTTGCGTTCGCGGGTGCCGCGGGCCGAGCGGGCGGCCAGGAGGTCCTGGACCTGCTGGAACAGCTCAGGGCTGACCAGCGGCTGGTGTTGGCCTTGGACCAGGACGCCGTTCCAGTCGATCAGCCCCATGTAGGTCTTGTTGGCCAGCAGCTTGGCGACGCCGCCGAGGCTGAGCGGCTTGGGTGGGTAGTCGCGGCGGCCACGGTTACACAGCCCACGGGCGGCCAGCTCGGCGGTGAGCCGCTCCAGGGTCCAGTCGCCTGCGGCGTACAGCTGGAAGGCGGCGCGTATGTGGTGGGCGCGGTCGGGGTCGGGTTCGATGCAGGCGACCAGCCGCCCGCCGACGGGTCGGCGGACGTTGCGGTAGCCCAGGGGGGCCTGGTGGGGCCAGCCGCCCTGCTTGGCTTTTTGGGTCATGCCTTTGCGGATCTCGGCGGCTAGGTTGGCCGAGTAGAACTCGGCCATCAACGCGTGGATGCCCTCGGTGAGGCGCCCTTGGGGGCTGTCATCCAGTGGCTCGACCACGCTGACCAGCTCGACCCCGAGGCGGCGGAGCAGGGCCCTGACGGTGACGTGGTCTTCGAGGTTGCGGGCGAACCGGTCGACCTTGTGGACGATCACGACTTGGACGTCGCGGTCGCGTTGGATCCGGCCCAGCATGGCTTGGAACTCGGGCCGGTCGGCGGTGCGGGCGCTCTCGCCCCGCTCGATGTACTCCCCAACGATGGTGATGGCGTGGTCGGCGGCGTAGCGGGCGCAGGCCTCGCGTTGGGCGGGCAGCGACAGGCCGTCTTCGTCAAAGCCCTTGTCGACTTGGCGGCGTGAGGAGACCCGCAGGTAGTTCAGCCCCGGTCGCATCCGTCCTCGTTCTTGTGGTCGCGCTGGCCTGGTGGATGCAAGCTCCATCGGGCCGATCCAGCAACCCCCGACCGCCCCGCCACCGGCGGACAGCCGGCCGGTTGGCCGTGGATGGCCAGGGCGGCGGCGACCAGGGCCCGGGCCAGGGCGCTGAGGTCGATGGCGCACACCTGGCTGGGCGGGGTCGGCAGCTCAGCTCGGCTCGGGTCGCTTGCGCTGTGCTGGCGACTGTCATTGGCGTCGGTGGGCTCCACATCCAGCCAACCAGGCTCCCCAGCCCACCGAGGGGACACCGCGTAGGTTCGCCATGGACCGATAGCGGTGATAGGCATCAGCCCGAAGGCGGAACCATGGACACCAGTCGCCGACCTGATGGGCCGATTGACAGCCGCGCTGACCGGCAGCTTCGCCAGCCGCAGGGCCTGCAACTCATGAAATGGATACTGAGTTGGATATAGAGTCGGCCGCTGAGATGGTTACCGAGCCCGCGCGCCATCATCGACACCGCTGACGCGTCGCGATCAGCAGGATGCACCTCTGCGGGCGCTCCGGGGCCTGGCGGGTCCAGGGATCGCCGATCGAGGGCGGCGGCGCCCGCCCGCTTGGCGGCTTGGTGCATCAGGCGGGCGTCGCCGCGGGGCATCCGGAGCCGACCGATCGGGGGCTCGGTGCGGTGTCAGACACCCAGCCAGGTCCTACCTCTGCCTTCGCAAAGCCGTCAATACCGTCGTGCCCGCACAGGCCGTCCAGTCGGACCAGTAGCTGGAGGAACAGATGCCCGGCATCCGGCTACGGCCAGACACGCACCCGATCCGGAAGCCTCAAGTCCCCTCGATGATGTCCGTATCGACTGGGAGAAGCCACCGCAAGGACGTCGTCAGTGAGTACGGCGGTGAGCCGGTGTGGCACGACTTCCCCGAAGAGGCGCCGAGATGGCTGCGCGAGGGGTTTCCTCCGACAAGGATCCTGACGGGGCACGCCCATCAGGGCGGTCCTCGCGGCCAAACAAGCACGCGGCCGCACAGGTGAACCAGTACATCTGGGCGCGATGCCGACTCGAGCTCGGCCGTAGTCAGTTCCTGAGCTTCAACCCACCGGTATGCCGGGATTGCTCGTAAGTCCGCCAGGCGAAGTTGGGCCGGGAAGGCATAGCCGAGCAGCTGTCCCATGCCGCTGGCGGTCGCAGAACCCTGTGACAGGGCTAGTGGTGCGAGGTTGATTGTGGACACGGGTTCTGAACGCCTTTGGGACATGAAGGCGAGGGGTCAGGGCGGCTACCCGAGAAACGACCGAATCTGCGACGTCCACGGCAGCTGTTTAGGAGATAACTGCCAATCTTCCGCTCAGACCGCTCCAGTAGGGTCTAGCCAGGTCAGGTTGGGAAGGCATTCCGTTGAGTGCGGTCTGGTTGGCTGCAGTACGGCCTGGTGGAATGACCAGCAGAATGACCACCAGAGCAAGCAACGACGGCACAGGTGCGCTACGGCGGCGCCCCGGTCCAACTGCACGCCGACGAGGCGTACGACATCGCCGGCCGCCCGCGATGCGCCACCGAGGAATCGTTCCCACGAACAGGCGACAACCGGCTCACGGACCGGTCCGCGGTTGGCCACGTGAACAGCCGACTGTGGGTCTCACGCGGGACTGGTGGTTAGTCGAAGGCCAAGCTGCCCACGAGACCACCTCCGTGCGAGTAA
>DASUPQ010000570.1 GCA_036280995.1 Actinomycetota bacterium
TCGCCGCTCAGCCCGGCCGCCCGCTCGAGGGCGGCGGCGGCCGCGGCGTGCCCGCCCCGGCGCCGGGCCCGGTCGGCCGACCGCTCCAGCTCGGCCGCCACCTGCTCGTCGGGCCCGACCGTGGCCGCGGCCAGGTGCCAGGCCCGCTGGTCGGCGCTGTCCTCACCGGCGAGGACGCCGGCCAGGGCCCGGTGGGCGGCCCGCCGGGCGGCCAGCGTGGCCGTCTGGTAGGCGGCCGAGCGGACCAGCGGGTGCCGGAACTGGAGGCGGCCGTCCCCGGTGTCGACCAGCCCGGCCGCCTCGGCCTGGTCGAGGGTGGCCGGCTCGACCCCGAGCCGGTCGCCGGCTCGGAGCACCACCGCCGGGTCGCCGGCCGTCTCGGCCGCGGCCACCAGCAGCAGGGTGCGGGCCCCGTCGGGCAGGCGGCGGACCCGCTCGCCGAAGGTCCGCTCCAGACGGGCGGTCAGGGGGAGCACGTCCTCGAGGGGCGCCCGCCCGGCCAGCTGGTCCGGCTCCAGGCTCCCGGGCAGCTCCAGCAGCGCCAGGGGGTTGCCGCCGGTCCGCTCGACCAGCCGGCCGACCACCTCGGCGGGCAGGTCGACGCCAGCCCCGGCGAGCAGGGCCGCCGCCGGCTCCGGGCCGAGCCCCTGGAGGCGGAGCTCGGGCAGGCCCGGGGCGGGGAAGTCGCGCGGGTCGCCGTCGCGGGCGGCGAACAGGCAGACCACCCCCTCGGCGTCGAGCCGGCGGGCGGCGAAGGTCAGCGCCTCCGCCGACGAGCCGTCGAGCCACTGGGCCTCGTCGACCAGGCACAGCACCGGCCGCTCCTCGGCCGCCTCCCCGAGCAGGCTCAGCACGGCCACCGAGACGAGGAAGCGGTCGTCGGGTCCCCGCCCGTCCGGGGGGCCGAGGCCCAGGGCGCCGCCGAGGGCGGCCGCCTGCGGCCCCGGCAGGCGGCCGGCCAGCCCGAGCACGGGCCGCAGCAGCTGGTGGAGGGCGGCATACGGCAGCTCGGCCTCGGACTCGACCCCGCCGGCCCGCAGCACCGTCATGCCCCCGGCCCGCCCGGCGGCGTGCTCGAGCAGCGCGGACTTGCCCGCGCCGGCCTCGCCACGGACCACCATGACCCCGCTGCGCGACCGGCGGGCGTCCGCGAGCAGCCGTTCAAGGGCGTCGCACTCGGCGCGTCTGCCGTGGAGCATTACCGCGATGCTACTAGGGGCCGGCGGGAGCGCACCGCCGGGGCCAGGGCGGCGATGCCGGCGGCCAGCACCAGCAGGACGAGCAGGGCCCGGCCGAGGCCGACCCGGTCGGCCAGCAGGCCGATGAGGGGCGGGCCGAGCAGGAAGCCGCCGTAGCCGATGGTGGTGACGGCGGCGATGGCGTCGGCCGGCCGGTAGGGCGCCTCGCCACCGGCGCTGACCGCCGCCGGGAACACCAGGCAGACCCCCAGCGCCCACAGGGCGGCCCCAACGTAGGCGCTGGCCAGCCCCGGGCCGAGCACGGTCAGCAGCACCCCGGCGAAGCTGACCAGCCCCCCCACCCGGACGGCCCCGTGACGCCCGAGCCGCTCGGCCACCGCCGTCCCCGAGAACCGCCCCGCCGCCATGGCCACCGCGAACACCGCATACCCGAACGCGGCCAGCGACGCCGTCGCCCCCCGCTCGTCGGTCAGGAACAGCGCCAGCCAGTCGGCCGCCGCCCCCTCCAGCGTGGTCGCGCAGATGGTCACCAGCCCCACCAGCAGCAACCTCGCCGTCAGCACCCGAGGGGGGCTGTGGCCGTCCGCGTGGGGGCCGTGGCCCTCCCCGCTGAGGCTGTGGACGGCCGCCGGCACCGAAGCTCGCCGTCGGCTACGCTCCCCCTCCGGGGGGCCTGGCGCCGGGTCCGGTGGGTGGAGCGCGCCCGGGGCCGGTGGATGGGGTGCGCCCGGGGCCGGAGCGGGGGTCGGCGTGGCCTCGGCGAGCGCGGTCCGGTCCTCGATGAAGCTGCCCAGCGAGACCATGACCAGGACGGTGCAGACCACGGCGACGGCGGCGAAGTGGAGGACCAGCGGGCCGCCGAGCTGGGCGGCGAGGGCGCCGCAGCCCGCCCCGGCGATGCCACCGACGCTCCAGCAGGCGTGGTAGCGGGGCATCCAGTCCCGGCCCGCCCGCTGCTCGACGGCGCTGCCGTGGACGTTCATGGCCACGTCCCACGACCCGTAGAACGACCCCCACACGAACAGCGTCGCCCCCAGCGCGACCAGGGTCGGGACCACCGCCAGGGCCACCATCACGGCCGAGGCGGCCACGGTGGTGGCGGCGACCACGGCCCGGCTGCCGAACCGCCGGCACCAGCGCCCGCTGAACGGCATCGACAGCAGCGACCCGAACCCGGGGGCGAGCAGCACCAGCCCCAGCTCGGCCGCGCTCGCCCCCAGCCGGTCCCTGGTCGCGGGCAGCCGCGTCACCCACGAGGCGAGCAGGAACCCGTTGGTGGCGAAGACCACCGCCGTGGCCAGCCCCGCCCGCCGCAGCCCGGCCCCGGCCGCGTCCCGGCGGGCCCGGATCACCCGTAGTACCGGAAGATCACCTCGGCCACGCAGACCGGCTTGACCTGGTCCTCGACCTCGAAGGTGGCGCCGTAGACAACCTGGACGCCGCCGCCGGCCGGCTCGACCCCGACGACCTCAAGGCCCATGCGCAGGCGCCCGCCGACCCGGGCCGGGGCCGGGAACCGGACCCGGTTGAGCCCGTAGTTCAGGGTGGTCGACACCCCGTCGACGACCAGGATCTCCTCCAGCAGGGCGGTGAACCGGGCCAGGGTGTGGAACCCGTGGGTGACGGTGGCCCCGAACGGCCCGGCGGCGGCCCGCTCGGGGTCGGTGTGGATCCACTGGACGTCGTCGGTGAGGACGGCGAAGCGGGACACGTCGTCCTGGGTGATGTCGTGCCAGGAGCTGTAGCCGAGGTGCTGGCCGGCCAGCCCGGTCAGGTCGCCGACGTCGACGTGCCGCGGGTCGGCCGCCACCGGTCCGGCCGCGGACTCGCCGGCCTGGTCGCCGGGCAGCTCGCCCCAGGCCAGGTAGACGCAGCCGAAACAGGCCTCCTCGACCGACAGGCCGGGCACGGCCCGCTCCAGCTCGGCCCAGGGCCGCCGGAAGCCCTCGAACGTGGTCACGAACTGGCTGGCCACCTGCCACACGATCGGGTTGAGGTGCGGCGCCACGGTCGTCCACTTGGGCCCGGCGGCGGCCACGCGCCCCCCGGGCCGCGCCTGGCCGAGCAGGTTGGCCAGCGCGTCGGGGGACTGCACGACGTCGTGGGTGAAGGCGAACAGCACGGCGTCGACCGGCCCCGGGACGACGGCCTCCTCGGCGCTCGCCTCGAGCAGGGTCACGTTGGTCCAGCCGGCGGCCTCCACCCGGGCCCGGGCGGCGGCCAGCATCTCCGGGCTCGGGTCGATCCCGATCAGCCGGCCGCCGGGGCCGATGGCCGCCTGGATCCGCTCGAAGTTCAGCCCCGTGCCGCAGCCGGCGTCCAGGACCACGTCGCCCGGCTGGAGGCGGAGCTGGGAGATGACCCGGCGGCGGTAGGGCTCGAGCCAGGCCGTGCTCAGGTCGTAGCTGCCGGCGACCCGCCGGTACAGGGCCGCCGCGGAGTGGGCGTCTTCGTCAGTCATGGTGCTCACATGGTCCCCCTCGCATCCTGGCCAGTATCACCCGGATCGGCCGTGGGTGCAGCCCCCTGGCCCCGTCCAGCAGCGACGATGGGCAGTCGGGGGTTCCAGCTTGCATACTTGAGGTAACCGGCGGGTGACGGGGATGTTGCCGGGGAGCGGAGAGCCGGTGGGCGAGATGCTCGGGACCGACGGGGTGGCCGCCAATCCGCGGCTGGCCCAGCACCGCCTGAGCGTCGACGGGCGCCAGGTCGGGGTGGCCGTCGGCGGCCACGGGCTTCCCCTGGTGCTGGCCAGCGGGCTGCTGCTCACCGACCGGCTGTACGTGCAGACCCTCAGCCGGCTGGCCGCGGCCGGCTTCCGGGTGGTGGCGGTCGACGTCGCCGGGAGCGGCATGGCCGACGACGGCAAGGGGCTGGACGAGTACGGCCGCCTGCTCGGGCGGGTGCTGGACGAGCTCGGGGTCGAGCGGGCGGTCCTGGCCGGGCACTCCCTGGGCGGCCGGCTGGCCACCGAGCTGGCCGCCCGCAGCCCCGAGCGGGTGGTGGCCCTGCTGCTGGTCGACGCCAGCGTGGGCGCGCCCTGGGACACCCTGGTCCGGATGATCGGCTACGCGCCGCCGTCGGTCGGGGTGCTGGGGGCGATGCTGCTGGCCGACACCCTGGGCACGGTGCCCTTCGCCCGCGACTTCGGGCAGGCGGCCAAGCTCAGCCGCCTCGCCGTCCCGGTCATGCTCGGCCACCTCGGCGCCCCCTGGCGGCTGTTCGGCCCCGGCCTGTCCGCCCTGTACGCCGCCGCCAGCGCGCCCCTGCTCGACCAGGTGGGGCGGACGGCCATGCCGGTGGTGGCCGTCCACGGCGACTGCGACCTGGTGGTGCCGCTGGCCGCGGCCCGCGACGCCGCCCGCCGCACCGGCGGGGAGCTGGTCGTGGTCCACGGGGCGACCCACTCCTGGCTGCTCCAGGACCCGGAGACCCTGCCCGCGATCGTCCGGGAGCTGCTCGACGGCGACCTCGGCGTGGCCCGCGACCGGGCGGTCGCCGCGGCCGGCCTGGACCCGGGCGCCCCCCTGGCCGCCGTCGACGACGTCTTCGCCCCCTCCGGGACCCTGCTGCGCCGCCTCGGCCCCCCGGGGGCGGTCCCCCGGCCGGCGCCGGCCCCGCGGCGGCCCCACTACGGCTGGACGCGGACCCGCTTCCCGGTGCCGGGCGGGGCGCCGGCATGACCGTCACCCCTTGACCTGGAGGAGCTGCACCCTGGGGCGCTGCTCGGGCGCTGAGCCCGGTGCTCAGGCCCGCCCCAGCGGCCGCGGGCCGCTGATCCTGGTCCGGACCCCGGGCGACCAGTGGACCACCGGCTCCCCCTCGGGGCCGGGCAGCCCGGCGGCGGCGACCAGGCCGCTGTCCAGCTCGCGCACGGCCGCCCGGTGCAGCGGCCACGGCTCGTGCTCGACGGTCGCCCTGGCCAGCAGCGGGCCGAAGGTGGTGTAGAGCTGCCAGCGCGCCGTCAGGTGGTGGTCGAGCCCGCCCAGCTCGCCAGGGGCCAGCCGCTCGCCCACCTCGACGGTGGCGGCCGAGGCGGCCGGGGTCGGGCCCGGCCAGCGGCGGCGGCTGCGGTAGCGGACCACCGGTCCGTCGCGCTCCACCGTCATCGCCGACCACATGTACGGCAGGGCGAAGGTGGCCCGGGCGACCAGCACCGGCTCCAGCCGGGCGGCGTCCAGCGAGAAGAACCAGAGCCCCTCGCGCCCGTCCGGCCCGACCACGTAGGTGCGGACGTTGGTCTCGGGGAAGCGGGCGAACCACGGCGGCGCCGGCGCCACCGGGGTGCGCAGGTCCCCGAGCACGAACGGGGTCAGCCCGACCCAGGCCCGACCGTCGAAGTCGTGGACCCGCAGGCCGGCCGGGAGCAGCCGCTGCACCACCGCCGACGGGTACGACCAGTGCAGGAAGGCCAGCCAGCTCCAGGTCTGGTACATCACCGGCCGCCGCACCGGTCGCGGCGCCGTGGGGCTAGCCGCCGGCCAGCTCGACGGCATACAGCCGCCAGGAGTCGGGGATGCCCTTGAGCCGATGGGCCCCGCGGTCGTCGAAGGCGAACCCGGCCCCGGCGACCAGGTCCTTGACCGTGCGCGAGCAGACGATCTCCCCCGCCCCGGCCTGGCCGAGGACGCGGGCGGCGATGTGCACGGCGATGCCGCCGATGTCGTCGCCCAGCAGCTCGCACTCGCCGGTGTGCAACCCCACCCGCACCGCCAGGTCCAGCTCGCCCAGGTCGGCCCGGATGGCGTCGGCGGCCCGGATGGCCCGGGCTGGCC
>DASUPQ010000571.1 GCA_036280995.1 Actinomycetota bacterium
CGGTCGGCCTCCTCGGGCTGGCGGCGTCGGCGCTTCTGCCCCGGACCCCGGCACCAGCCGACACCACCGCGCCCAGGCCGTGACCAACCGCTCCTGGCACTCGGCACGTCTAGCCCGGGCGAGCCGCGGAGACACATCCTCACCGCCGCTCCGGTGTTCTCCTGCATCGTCTAGCTGCAACCGGGCCGCAATCGTCGGCCGGCGGCCCGGCTGAGCGGCGTGCGGCGCGTCTCGACCGGCTGTTCGGGGGTACGCGCCACCTTCGCCAGGTAAGGCTATACTCCCGGTATAGCGCTTACCGGGGGTGTCATGGAGACGAGCGGGTACCGGATCGACGGCGCCGGCACGGCGGTGGCCCTGGTCAACGCGGTCACGACGGGCGGTGGGCTCCCGGACGCCGGCCTCGCCGAACTCCTCGCCGCGCACCGCTACCTCGTCGCCCGGCTGTCCACAGCCGAGGCGGAGCGCCTGCGGGACTGGGCGCGGCGGCTGCGTCCCGTGTTCGACGGCGCCGAGGTGGTCGCGCTGCTCAACCGGTTGCTCGGGGAGGTGCCGCTGCAGCCGCACATCTCCGACCACGGGCTGGGCCTGCACCTGCACTACGGCGAGCCGGGCGCGGGCCTCGTCGACCGGGTGCGGGCCAACACGGCGTTCGGGCTGGCGCTGGTCGTCTGCGAGCACGGTGCCGACCGGCTGGGCCGCTGCCAGGCCACCGGCTGCGACCGCGTCTACGCCGATGTGCAGCGGGGACCGCGCCGCCGGTACTGCTCGCGGGTCTGCCAGAACCGCAGCTCCGTCGCGGCCTTCCGGGCGCGGCGCGCCTCCTGAGCCGTGGCTTGCCGGACGCCACGTGCCACCCTCGTCGTGTTCACGGCGACGGCGCTGCTGTTCATGTCGACGTGGTTCTCCGCGACCGCGGTGATCCCGCAGGTGCGCGCGGAGTGGCAACTCTCGGCGGAGGCCGTCGCGTGGCTGACGATCGCGGTGCAGTGGGGCTTCGTCACCGGCGCGCTGCTCTCGGCGGCGTTCACCGTTGCCGACGCGATCGCCCCGACCCGGCTGATCTTCCTGTGTTCGCTGGGGGCAGCCGGCGCCAACCTGCTGCTCCTGGTCACGCAGGGTGTCGGCCTGGGCGTCACCGCCCGGTTCGCCACCGGCTTCTTCATCGCGGGGGTCTACCCGCCCGCGCTCAAGCTGATCTCCACCTGGTACCGGCAGGGCCGGGGCGCGGCGGTGGGCCTTCTCGTGGGCGCGTTGACCGTCAGCCAAGGCGTGCCGCACCTGGTGAACGGCCTCGGGGGGCTGGGCTGGCGGCTCGTCATCGTGACCACGTCGGTCCTCACCGTCGTCGGCGGTGTGATCACCCTGACCGTCGTCGCGGAGGGTCCGTTCCCGTTCCCGGCAGCGGTGTTCGACCCGCGGCAGGTCCGGGCGGTGTTGCGCGACCGCGGAACCCGCCTCGCCATGATCGGCTACCTGTGCCACATGTGGGAGCTGTACGCCGCGTGGGCCTGGTTCCTCGTCTTCTTCACCGCTGCGCTGCACCGGCGCGGCATGGACGACCCGGTGCTGGCCGCCTACGTCACCTTCGCGGTCTTCGCCGTCGGCGGCTTCGCCAACTGGAGCGGCGGGGCGCTGGGCGACCGGATCGGCCGGGAGCGCACCGCGATGGCCATGATGGCCGTGTCTGGCACGTGTGCCGCCACGATCGGGCTGCTGATGACGGCCCCCTTGTGGCTTCTCATCGGGGTGAGCCTTGTGTGGGGCTACAGCGTCGTCGGTGACTCCACGCAGTTCTCCACGCTCGTCACGGAGCTGGCCGACCAGAGCTACGTCGGCACCGCGCTCACCGTGCAGATGGCGCTCGGGTTCCTGCTGACGGGCGCGACGATCTGGCTCGTACCCGCGCTCGAGCAGGCGGTCGGCTGGCACTGGGCGCTCGCCGTGCTGGCGGTCGGGCCGCTCGCCGGCATCGTCGCGATGCGCCGCCTGCTCGCTGCACGGGCCGCCGGAAAAGTCCGCCTCCGGGTACAGGTGCCGTAGCGGTCCAGGGTGAAGCTTCGACGACGTCTTCTGCGGATAAAGCCCTAGGCGGGCTGACCTGTTCGCCGGCTGGACAAGACGGCAACCTCTTGGCGTAGGGACGCCGCTGGGAGAGACTCGTCCATCCAGACTCGGCACGAGGAGGGTGGCGCTGGCCACGGTGACCACATTGCGGTCCCGCACGCCGGCGAGCAAGATCCTGCCGCCGGCGCTGCCGGCCGCCTGGGTCGACCGGCCCGAGCTGCTGCGCCGCCTCGACGATGTCGGCGGCCGGCGCCTTGTGACCGTCGTCGCCGGGGCCGGCTTCGGCAAGTCGACCCTGCTGGCTGCCTGGGTGGCGCGTGTCCACGCGGCCTGGTACTCGCTGCAGCCGGAGGACGCCAGCCTGCCCAACTTTCTACGTGGGCTGGTTGACGCGCTGCGTCTGCGCCTGCCGAACCTCCCGGATGAGCTGGGCACGGCGCTGGCGAGCTCGCTCGGGCCCGACGCCGAGAAGCTGGCTCCTGCCGACGGCTTCGCGGCTGCGCTCGGCCAGGCCCTGGAGCTTCAGTTGAGCAGAGATCTGGTCCTGGTCCTCGACGACGTCCACGAGCTGCCTACCGGCGGGCCGTCCGCTCGGCTGGTCGAGGGGCTGGCCAGGCACGCGCCTGCCCGCTTCCACCTGGTGCTGTCGTCGAGGGCCGAGCCGCCGTTCCCGATCCAGCGACTGCGTGGCCGCGGCCAGGTGCTGGAGGTCGACGGCGGCCTGCTTGCGCTCGGCATGGAGGAGACCGGCGAGCTGCTGGCGGCCGCGCTCGGCCCGGATGGGCGCGAGCTGAGCGAGCCTGTGCACCGGATGACCGGCGGCTGGCCGGCGGCGATCTGCCTGGCGGTCGAGTCGCTGCGTCACCAGCGCCCACCGGAGCGGGCGGCCAGCCTGGCGGCTCTGCGCCGGCCCGGCGGACTGCTCTTTGGCTATCTGGCCGAGGAGGTGCTGGCGCGTGAGGACCCGGTCCTGCGGGAGCTGGTCCGCTGGGTTGCGCCGCTGCGCCGCTTCACCGCCGAGCTGTGCCGCGCCATCGGCGTGGACGCCGACGCCGGGATGCTCGCCCGGCTGGCCCGGCGCGGCCTGTTCGTGCAGCCCCGCTCCACCGTCGACGGCTGGTTCGTCCTCAACGACCTGGTCCGCGAGGTAGTGCTGGCCTCGATGCCGCTCGAGCCGGGCGAGTTGCGGGTGCTGCACCGGCGGGCGGCGGCCTGGCTGGCCACCGGCGGCCACCTGGAGGAGGCGCTGGCGTCGGTGGTGGCCTGCGACGACCCACCGGCCACGGCCGCCTTCCTGGTCGAGCACGGCCCCGCCATGCTCGCCTCCGGTGCGACCGACGGGGTGGTGGCGGCCTCGGCCGGCCTGCCGGTCGAGCTGCGCGGCGCCGCGGTCGAGCAGGTCGAGGGCGAGGCCCGGCAGGTCAAGGGCGATTGGCACGGTGCCCTCGAGTGCTTCCGCCGGGCCGCCGGCGAAAAGCGGTTGCTGGCCCCAGGGCTGGCGTGGCGCACCGGCCTGATCCACTACATGCGCTCCGAGCTCGACCAGGCCCTGGAGGCCTTCCGGCGGGCGCGGCTGGACGGCGCGCTCGACGCCGACCAGGCGCTGCTGCTGGCCTGGACGGCCACGGTTCACTTCCTGTGGAACCAGGTCGACGCCTGCCGCGAGGCGGCGGAGCGGGCGCTGGCCGCAGCCACGGCCTGCGGCGACGACCGCGCGCTTGCCGCCGCCCACACCGCCATGGCGATGCTGGCGGCGCTGGAGGGCGACCGGGCCGCCAACGACGCCCACTACCTGCGTGCGCTGCAGGCGGCTGAGCGGGCCGGCGACGTCCTGCACCTGGCCCGCATCCGCGCCAACCTGGGCTCGCGCAGCACCGAGGAGGGTTTCTACCGGGAGGCGCTGGTCGAGCTGGAGGCTGCGATGCGACTGGCCGAGCTGTCCGGCTACGCCGCCATCCTGGCCCTGGCGCAGACCAACCGGGGCGAGGCCCAGCTCGGGCTCGGCCGCCTCGACGAGGCCATCGCCGAGTTGGAGGCGGCCAAGGTGACCTACCAGCGGATGGGCAGCCACAAGGTCGCCTATCCGCTCGGCGATCTCGGCCTGGTGTACCGCGAGCGGGGCGACCTGGCCCTGGCGAAGGCCGCCTACGAGGAGGCCGTCGGCTTCGCTGAGCAATCCGGCGACCTCCAGGGCCTGGTGCCCGCCCTGGCGGGCCTTGCCAGGGTGCT
>DASUPQ010000572.1 GCA_036280995.1 Actinomycetota bacterium
CCGGCTGACCTCCCCGTGGAACACTGCCGCGCATGTGCGACGGCGCGGCGGGCTCCTGGTCGTGCTCGCGGTCGTGCTGGACGGCGACCCGGCCCTTGGGAGCAAGGACCGGTGGCTGCGCGACATCCCGGCGACCCTCCGGACCGACCTGCCCAAGCTCGAGGCGGTGGTCCTGTTCGACCGGCTGGCCACCCCGTCCCCGGCGACCCGTGGGCCTGGCTGGTCGACAGCTCGCCCGGGGCCGGAGCCGGGTTCGCCGCCGCCGGGTCGGATCCCTACCTGAACCAACCGCACAAATAGCCTACTCTGCTGGTACCGTCCCGGGACGCCGCTTCCCGTGTCCGCGTCCCGGGACGGGCTTCTCCCGTCGACTGGTCCGCGCCCGAGCAGGCCGAGAAGCTGGCCGAGTCCGGCAAGTTCGGCCGGGCCGCGGCGGCTAGGCGAGGCCGCCCAGGCCGAGGTCGACCTCCAGGTCGGCGATCGAGTCGACGATCCGCGACGGGCAGTAGGCGAACCGCTCGGCGTCGGCCCGGGTCGAGATGCCGGTGAGGACGAGCACGGTCTCCAGGCCCGCCTCCAGGCCGGCGACGATGTCGGTGTCCATGCGGTCGCCGATCATCACCGTGGTCTCGGAGTGGGCGCCGATGGCCCGCAGGGCCGAGCGCATCATCAGCGGGTTCGGCTTGCCGACGTAGTAGGGGTGGACGCCGGTGGCCTTGGAGATCAGGGCGGCCACGGCCCCGGTCGCCGGCAGCGACCCCTGCAGCGACGGGCCGATCGGGTCGGGGTTGGTGGCGATGAAGCGGGCGCCGCCCTCGATCAGGCGGATGGCCTTGGTGATCAGCTCGAAGCTGTAGGTGCGGGTCTCGCCGAGGACGACGTAGTCGGGGTCCCGCTCCGACAGGGTGTAGTCGACCTCGTGCAGGGCGGTGGTGAGGCCGGCCTCGCCGATGGCGAAGGCGCTGCCGCCCGGGCGCTGAACGCCGAGGAACTGGGCCGTGGCCAGGGCCGAGGTCCAGATCCGGTCCGGCGGCAGCGAGATCCCGGTACGGGTCAGCCGCGCCGACAGGTCCCGAGGGGTGTAGATGCTGTTGTTGGTCAGGACCAGGAACGGCAGCTCGGCCGCCTGGAGGGCCTTGATGAAGCGGTCGGCCCCGGGGATGGCCTGCTCCTCGTGGACCAGGACGCCGTCCATGTCCATCAGGAAGCTCGGCAGGGGGCCGGGGTCGGTATTCGTCATGACGGTATCGTGCCCGGAAGCTGAGGAACTATGCTCTAGGGGATGAGCACGCAGGATCCCCCGGAAACCGGCCCCGGTCCCTCGGGTACCGAGCAGCCGGCGACTCCGCCGCCGCACGAGACGCCTCCGACGCCCGCGGGCGGGCCGCGGGTGGTGCGGCGCAGCCGCAGCGAGCGTCTGGTCGCCGGGGTGTGCGGCGGCGTCGGCCGCTACCTCGGGGTCGACCCCGTGCTGCTGCGGATCGCCTTCATCATCCTCGCCCTGGCCAACGGGCTCGGGGTGATTGCCTACGTGGTCGCCTGGGTGGCCATCCCCGAGGAGCGGCCGGACCAGCCGGCCGGTCCGGCCGCCGAGCCCCGGCGCGAGACCGGCCGGCTGGTCCTCGGCGGGTCGCTGGTCGTGCTCGGCCTGGTGCTGCTGCTGGACCGGCTCGCCCCCGACCTGGACGAGCTGTTCTGGCCGGTCGCGGTCGTCGCCGTCGGGGTCGCGGTCATGCTGGTGGGGCTGCGCCGATGATGCGGGCGGGCGCACCCGAGAGCCGGGCTGGCCGGGAGGAGCGCCAGTGACCACCGAGCCGATCCCGCCGGCCGGGCCGGCCGCGCCGGTCGACCACCGGGGGCCGGCCACGGCCACGGTGCTGCTGGGGGCGCTGCTGGTGCTGGTCGGGATCGGCTGGCTGCTCGACTCGGCCGGGATCGAGGTGCCGTGGCGGGCGCTGCTGCCCGCGGCCCTGATCGCGGTCGGCCTGGCCTGCGTGGCCGGCGCCTTCCGGGGCCGCCAGCACGCCCTGATGGTCGTCGGGGTCGCCCTGGTGGTCGTCCTGTCGGTGGCGGTGGCGGCCGACTGGGACCTGGACGTGCCCTGGACCGGCGGGGTCGGCGACCGCACCGAGCGGCCCGTCACCCCGGCCGAGCTGGGCGAGTACGAGCTGGGCGTCGGCAACCTGGTGGTCGACCTGAGCCGGCTCCAGGTCCCGGCCGGGACCACCGCCGTGGAGGCCCGGCTGGGGGTCGGCGAGCTGGTGGTCGAGCTGCCCGACGGGGTGTCGGTCGAGGTCGTGGCCAGCTCCGGCCTTGGCGAGGTCCAGGTGCTGGGCCAGCAGGAGGGCGGGTTCGCGAGCCGGATCGACACCGCCTCCGAGCTCGGCGGCGACCGCCGGCTGCGGGTGGACGCCCGGGTCGGGCTCGGCCAGGTCAGGGTGGACCGGTGAGCGCGACCGCCGACCCTGGCGGTCGCAATGGAACCGGCCTGCCGCCGCAGGCGGCACCGAGCACTTCGGGTCGCCGGGTCGACCGGCTGTCGCTGGTCGTCGGGGTGCTGTTCGTGGTCGCCGGGGTCGTGTTCCTGCTCGACGCCCTGGACGTCTGGCGGCTGCGGGTGGACTACCTGGTCCCGCTGGGCCTGATCGTGCTCGGGCTGGTCGTGCTGGCCAGCGCCTGGCCGCTGCGGGCCCGCCGCCCCTGACGGGCTCAGCCGGCGGCGGCCACCCCGGCGGCGATCTCCCCGGCCAGGCCGGCGTTGGCCTCCAGCAGGGCCAGGTTGGCGACCAGGCTGCGCCCGCCGGTGCGGCGGTGCAGCCAGTCCAGCTCGAACGGCGTCCGCGCCTTGCCGAACACTCCTGCGTCGCGGGCGGCGGCGGCGCCCTCGGCGGCCAGCTCCCCCAGCTCCTCGGGGTCCATGGCGGCCGCCTCCGGCGGGTCCTGGCAGAGCACCAGGGCGCCCGGGGTGCCGAGAGCCTGCCGGACCCGGATCAGCTCGACCACCTGGGTGACGTCGTCGGTGACCTGCTCCAGCGGCAGCCGGCCGCGGGCCAGGAACCCGGGGAGCCGGTCGGTGCGGTAGCCGACCAGCTGCACCCCGTGGGTCTCGAGCCACTCGATGGTGGCGGCGGCGTCGGCCACGTGCTTGGGGCCGGAGCAGACGACCGTGAGCCGCGAGCGGGCCAGCTGGGGCAGGTCGGCCGAGACGTCGCCCCCGCCGAAGTGGATGCCGCCGATCCCGCCGGTGGACATGACCCCGATCCCGGCCGCCTCGGCCGCGAACGCGGTCGCCGACACCGTGGTCGCCCCGTCCAGGCCGCGCGCGACCACATACGGCAGGTCGCGGACGGTCACCTTCCAGCGGACGGCACCCGAGGCCAGGGCCTGCACCTCCTGTTGGTCGGCGCCGACGATCACCCGGCCGGCGATCACCCCGATGACGGCCGGCTCGGCCTCGGCCTTGGCCACCGCCGCCTGCTGGGCGTCCGCCGACTCGAGGTTGGCCGGCGACGGCAGGCCCTGGGCGAGCACGCTCGACTCGAGGGCGACGACGGCGCTGGCGTTGGCGATGCGGTCGGCGACGACGATCCGGCTCTCCATGAGCGTCCGTTCCCCCGGGGGTCGGTGGTCGGCTTGGTTCGGCAGCGGTCAAGGGTACTCCGGGCGGGCGCTACCGGGCAGAGGCCCCGGGGCTCAAGCCTCTAGGTGTAGTTCCCCGGGGGGCCGGGAACCGGCCAGGCGCCCCGGGTGGCCACGGCGCGGGCGGCCAGGCGAGCCCCGGCCCCGGCGGCCTCGGCCGGGCCGGCGCCGCCGGCCCTGGCCAGCAGGTAGCCGGCCGCGAAGGCGTCGCCGGCCCCGGTCACGTCGACGGCGTCCACCGCCGGGGCGGGGACGGGCACCGGCGCCCGCTCCCCGGCGCAGACCACCACCCCGGCGGCGCCGCACTTGACCACCGCCACCCCGACCCTCGCGGCCAGCCAGGCCCCGGCCGCCGCCGGGTCGGGCCGGCCAGCCAGGGCGGCCGCCTCGTCGCGGTTGGCCAGCAGGGTGCCGGCCAGGGCGGCCGCGCCCAGCACGGGCTCGCCGGCCCCGCCGCCGAGCAGCGGCCAGGAGGCGGCGTCGACCACCGCCGGCAGCCCGGCCCGGCCGGCGACCTCGGCCGCGGCCATGGCCGCCGGCCGGGTGGCGGCCCGCAGCAGCGGGTAGCCGCTCACGAACACGGCGTCCGCCCCCTCCAGGCCCGCGACCACGTCCGCCTCGGCCAGCCGGAGGTTGGCCCCCGGGTCGGCCACGAAGGTCCGCTCCCCCGCCTCCATCACCACCAGCATGGCCCCGCTGGCCCCGGCCGCCGGGCCCTCCGGCCGCAGCTCCACCCCCCGCTCGGCCAGCGCCGCCGCCAGCAGCCGCCCGGCCAGGTCGTCCCCCCGCCCGGCCACCAGCCGCGCCCGCCCCCCGGCCGCCGCCCCCCACACGGCCACGTTGGCCGCCGACCCCCCCGGCCCGAGCCGCACCGCCCCCTCCACGTCCCCCCCACGGGCCAGCGCCGGCGCGGCCACGGCCACGTCCACCATCAGGTCCCCGACGCACACCAGCAGCGGGTCGGGCTGCGGGGTCACGGGGGGTCGTCCCAGAAGCGGGTGCCGACGACGCGGC
Source organism: Actinomycetota bacterium (assembly GCA_036280995.1). Taxonomy (NCBI): domain Bacteria; kingdom Bacillati; phylum Actinomycetota; species Actinomycetota bacterium. The sequence goes on from DASUPQ010000572.1 coordinate 4,654, forward strand.
GGGCGCGGCGGGTGGCGCGGCGGTAGTCCTCCAGGAGGCGCTGGCGGCCGGGTTCGCCCATGGCTCTGGCCAGGCGTTCCAGGGCGACAGGGTCGGTGGGGAGGGTGTCGACGGGGCGGCCCGCGACCAGGTAGGCGAGGTTGCGGATGCGCAGGCAGAGCCGGTAGGCGTCGGCCAGCCAGGCCGCCTCGCCGGCCTCGAGGGCGCCAACCCCGGCGAGGGCGTCGAGGGCGGCCAGGGTCGGCTGGACCCGGACGGACGGCTCGGCGCCGCCGAACCGGAGCTGGAGCAGCTGGGCCGTCCACTCGACGTCGGCCAGGCCGCCCGGGCCCAGCTTGAGGTGGAGCTTGGGGTCGGCCCCGGCCGGGAGGCGCTCGGACTCGACCCGGGCCTTGACGCGCCGCACCTCGGCCACCATCCCCGGGTCCAGCGGGTCGGTGTAGACCCTGGCCGCGGCCTCGGCGCAGAACCGCCCGGCCAGCTCGGCGTCCCCGGCCACCGGCCGCACCTTGATCAGGGCCTGGCGCTCCCACGGCTGGGCCCAGCGGTCCCAGTAGGCCAGGTAGCTGCCGAGGGTCCGCGACAGGGGCCCGTTGCGGCCCTCGGGGCGGAGGTTGGCGTCGACCTTGAAGCAGGTCCCCTCCGGGGTGACGGCCGACAGGCCCCGCAGCAGCTCCCGGACCACCCGGTCGGCGGCCTGGCCGGCGACCCCGGGGTCGGCGCCCGGCATCGGCTCGTGGCAGAACAGCACGTCCAGGTCGGAGGTGTAGCTCAGCTCGCTCCCGCCGAGCTTGCCCATGGCCAGCACGGCCAGCCTGACCGGGGGCGGCCCATCGCCGGCCTCGCGTATGGCGATCAGCAGCCCTGCTTCCAGGCAGGCCTGGGCGAGCGCGGACAGCTCGGTCCCGACCCGCTCCACCGGGAGGTCGCCGGTGAGGTCGCGCACGGCCACCCGGACCAGCTCGCGGCGCTTGAACCGGCGCAGCCCGTCCCAGGCCGCGGCCGGGTCGGCGTGCCGGGTCACGATCGCGGTCGCGGAGGCGACCAGCTCGACCGGCCCGCCGGCCGCGGCCAGCCGGTGCTGGTCGGCCATGGCCGTGAGCAGCTCCGGGTGGCGGCCCAGCAGGTCGCCGAGGAGGCGCGAGGTGCCGAGCACGGTGCAGAGCAGCTCGGCCGCGGCCGGGTTGTCCCGGACCATCCCGTAGAACGCCGCCCGGTCGCCGAGCGCCTCGGCCAGCCCCCGCAGCGCCGCCAGCCCGCCGTCGGGGTCGGGCGCCTCGGCCAGCCAGGGCAGCATCACCGGCAGCATGGCCCGCATCAGCGTCGCCCGCCGCGACAGCCCCGAGGTCAGGGCCCGCAGCGACGCCATCGCCCGGTCGGGGTTGGCGAACCCGAGGGCGGCCAGCCGCTCGCTCGCCCCCTCCGGGTCGAGCCCGGTCGGGACCGCCCCGAACGCCTCCAGCAGCGGCCGGTAGAACAGCTTCTCGTGCAGGCCGCGGACGGCGGCGGCGTGGCGGCGCCGGTCCGCCTCGAACCGCTCCACGGCGGAGGCCTGTGGGCTGTCCCGGTAGCCGAGGGTGCGGGCCAGCCAGCGCCGCGCCTCCGAACCGGACGGGATGGTGTGGGTGCGGCGCTCGCCGGCCAGCTGGAGGCGGTGCTCGACCAGCCGCAGGAACCGGTAGGCCTGGGCGAGCTGGGCGGCGTCGGCCCGGCCCACGAACCCGGCGGCGGTGAGCCGGTCCAGGGCGACCAGGGTCGTCCCCGACCGCAGGGCCGGGTCGTGGCGGCCGTGGACGAGCTGGAGGAGCTGGACGGCGAACTCGATGTCGCGCAGCCCGCCCGGGCCGAGCTTGACCTGCCGGTCGCCCCCGGCCCTGGCCTTGGACGAGCTCTCGACCCGGGCCTTCATGCGCCGCACGGCCGCGACCGTCTCGGGGTCGAGGCGTTCGGGGTAGACCCTGGCCGCCGCCTCGGCGCAGAACCGCCCGGCCAGCTCGGCGTCCCCGGCCACCGGCCGCACCTTGATCAGGGCCTGCAGCTCCCACGGCTGGGCCCAGCGGTCCCAGTAGGCCAGGTAGCTGCCGAGGGTCCGCGACAGCGGCCCGTTGCGGCCCTCGGGACGCAGGTTCGCGTCGACCTCGAAGCAGGTCCCCTCGGAGGTCACCGCCGACAGCCCGCGCATGACGCCCCTGGCCACCCGCTCGGCGGCCCGGGCGGCCGCCTCCGGCTCGGCCCCGGCGACCGGCTCGTGGCAGAACAGCACGTCGATGTCGGACACGTAGTTGAGCTCGCTCCCGCCGAGCTTGCCCATGCCGAGCACGGCCAGGCGCATCGGCGGGGGGTCCGGGGGGCTCAAGCCTAGCCCCCCGGTGGATCGGGGGTCGTAGCCGGACTCGGCCGCCGCGACCACCAGGGCGGCGGCCAGGCAGGCGTCGGCCAGGTCGGCCAGCTCGGCCGCGACCTGCTCGACCACGACCTGCCCGGCCAGGTCGCGCACGGCCACCCGCAGCAGCTCGCGGCGCTTGAACCGCCGCAGCCCGTCCCACGACGGCCCAGCCGGCAGCGGGTCGGTCGATCCCCGGCCGGCGGGGCCCGGCGATGGTGCCCCGCCGACCACGGCGACCGCCTCGGCGACCAGCTCCTGGCGGGATCGGGGGGCGGCGAAGGCACGGCCGTCGGCCAGCCGGTCGGCCTCGGTGGGGTGGGTGGCCAGCCATGCCCCCAGCGACCGGCTGGCCGCGACCAGGGGGACGAGGCGGCGGCGGAAGCCGGGGCGGCGGCGCAGCAGGGCGGTGAAGCCGCCGGGGTCGGGGTGGGCGGCGGCCAGCGCGGCCAGGGCCCGGGCGGCGAGCTGGGGGGCGGCGCTGGCGGCGATGTCGGCCAGCAGCCGGCTGCCGCCGGGGGCGCTGGCCGGCGGCCACGCCCCCAGCCGCTCCAGGTCGGCGGCGGCCGCCTCCGGCTCCTCGAAGCCGAGCCGGGCCAGGACCGAGAGCGACACGGGGCCGCCTACAGCAGCGGCAGGTAGCGGTCCCGCTCGAACGGCGAGACGTAGCGCTGGTAGCTGTTCCAGTCGCGGTGCTTGTTGCGCAGGAAGTACTCGAAGACGTGCTCGCCGAGGGCCTCGGCGACCAGCTCGGACCGCTCCATGGCGGTCAGGGCCTCGTGCAGGTCGACCGGGAGCGAGCGGATCCCGGCGGCCTTGCGCTCGGCGTCGGTCATCTCCTGGAGGTTGTCGCCCGCCTCGGGGGGCAGCTCGTACTCCTCCTCGATGCCCTTCATGCCGGCGGCCAGCAGCACCGCGAAGGCCAGGTAGGGGTTGGCCGCGGGGTCGGGCGAGCGGACCTCGACGTCGACCCGGTCGGACCGGTAGCTGCCCACCCTGACCATGGCCGAGCGGTTGCGCTGGGCCCAGCCGATGTAGGTGGGGGCGTCGAAGCCGGGCACCAGCCGCTTGTAGGAGTTGATCCACTGGTTGGTCACGGCCGAGTACTCGTGGGCGTGGACCAGCAGGCCGGCGATGAAGCTGCGGGCCGTCTTGGACAGGTTGGCCTCCTGCCCGGGGTCGTAGAAGGCGTTGCGGTCGCCCTCGTACAGCGACAGGTGGGTGTCCATGCCCGACCCGGCCACCCCCTCGCGCGGCTTGGGCATGAAGGTGGCGTGCAGGCCCTGCTCCAGGGCGGCCTCCTTGACCACCAGGCGGGCGCTCATGACGTTGTCGGCCATGGTCAGGGCGTCGGCCTCGCGCAGGTCGATCTCGTGCTGGCTGGGGGCGATCTCGTGGTGGGACTGCATGACCGAGATGCCCATCCGCTCCAGCATGGCGATGGCGATGCGGCGGAAGTCCTGGGACAGGTCGAGGGCGGTCTGGTCGAAGTACGAGCCGATGTCCAGCGGGCGGCCCGTCTCGGCGTCCGCGAACAGGAAGAACTCCAGCTCCGGGGCGACGTACACGGTGAAGCCGCGGCCGGCCGCCCGTTCCAGGTTGCGCCGCAGCACCCAGCGGGGGTCGGCGTCGAACGGCTCGCCCTCGGGGGTGAGCACGTCGCAGAACATGCGGGCCACCCCGCCGTCGCCCCGGCCCGGCAGCACCTGGAAGGTGCCCGGGTCGGGCTTGGCCACCATGTCGGCCTCCTGGACCCGGGCGTAGCCCTCGATGGCCGAGCCGTCGAACTCCATCCCCCGCTCGAAGGCGTCCTCGAGCTCGGCCGGGGTGATGGCGAACGACTTCAGGAACCCGAGCACGTCGGTGAACCAGAGGCGGATGAAGCGGACGTCGCGGTCCTCGACCGTCCGGAGCACGTATTCCTGCTGCTTGTCCATAGTGCGGCGATGCTATCCAACCGGGTTCGTGGGCCGCTAATGCTGCCCTGAACTGCCGGGATCCGGGCGGGCGTGCGGCGGCCCGCGGAGCCGGTTGCACACGACCGGCAAGGTCGGGCCGCTGCTACCCTTGAGCGCATGGAGCGGCTGCGGCTCGCGGGGGCGCAGATCAACCCGGTCGTCGGGGACCTCGACGGCAACGTCGAGCGGGTGCTGGCCGCCTACGCCGAGGCGGCCGGCCAGGGCGCCCACCTGGTCGTCTTCCCCGAGCTCGCCCTGACCGGCTACCCGCCCGAGGACCTGGTCTTCAAACCGTCGTTCCTGGCCGCCAGCCGGGCCGCCGCCGAGCGGGCCGCGACCCAGGTCGGCGAGGCCGCGGCCGTGGTCGGGTTCGTGGAGCCGACCCACGCCGGCCCGGCCAACGCCGCCGCCCTCTGCCACCGCGGCCGCATCCTCGGCGTCTACCGCAAGGTGCTGCTGCCCAACTACGGCGTCTTCGACGAGGAGCGCTACTTCGTCCCCGGCAGCGAGGTGCTGCTGGCCGCCTTCGGCCGGGTCGAGGTGGCGGTGACCATCTGCGAGGACCTGTGGTTCCCGTGGGGGCCGATGGCCACCGCGGTGGCCGCCGGGGCCGAGGTGGTGGTCAGCCTCAACGCCAGCCCCTACCGGCAGGAGAAGGGCGAGCGGCTGCTGCCGATGCTGGCCACCCGGGCGGCCGACCACGGCGCCCACCTGTTCTACGTGGCCCAGGTCGGCGGCCAGGACGAGCTAGTCTTCGACGGCCAGAGCGCCTGGATCGACCCCCAGGGCCGGCTCCTGGCCCGGGCGGGGGCGTTCACCGAGGAGCTGCTGGTGGTCGACCTGGCCCTGGAGGAGGGGGCGACGGCGCGGCTGTCCGAGCGGCCCCGGCGGGCCCCGGCCAGCGACCCCCGGCCGGCGCTGACGGTCAACCGGGTCCGGGTGACCGACCGCCTGCCCGACCCCGGCCCGCCGGTCGAGCCCCCCCTGGCCGGCCCGCTCGGGACCGAGGAGGAGGTCTACCGGGCGCTGGTCTGCGCCACCCGCGACTACGTGGCCAAGAACGGCTTCGACACCGTCCACATCGGCCTGTCCGGCGGCATCGACTCCAGCCTGGTCGCGGCCGTGGCCGCCGACGCCCTTGGCCGCGAGCGGGTCGTCGGGGTGGCCATGCCGTCCAGCTTCTCCTCCGAGCACAGCCTGCGCGACGCCGAGGCCCTGGCCGGCAACCTCGGCATCCGGCTGCTCACCCTGCCGATCGCCGAGCCGGTCGAGGCGCTGCTGGGCGTGCTCAAGGAGCCGTTCGCCGGCACCGAGCCCGGCCTGGCCGAGGAGAACCTCCAGGCCAGGGTCAGGGGCACCCTCCTCATGAGCCTCTCCAACAAGGTCGGCAGCCTGGTCCTGACCACCGGCAACAAGTCGGAGCTGGCCGTCGGCTACTGCACCCTGTACGGCGACATGGCCGGCGGGTTCGCGGTCATCCGCGACGTGCCCAAGACGCTGGTCTACGCCCTGGCCCGCTGGCGCAACGGCGCCGGCGTGGTCATCCCCCAGGCGGTGCTGGACAAGCCGCCCTCGGCCGAGCTGCGCCCCGGCCAGCTCGACACCGACTCGCTGCCGCCGTACGAGGTCCTCGACCCGATCCTGGAGGCCTACGTCGAGGACGACGCCAGCGTCGACGAGCTGGTCGCCAAGGGCTTCGACCGCGACACCGTGGCCGACGTCGTCCGCCTGGTCGACGGGGCCGAGTACAAGCGCCGCCAGGCCCCGCCCGGGCCCAAGATCACCGGCCGCTCCTTCGGCAAGGACCGCCGCCTGCCGATCACCAACCGGTTCCGGGGGGCGACGCATCCCCCGCGCTGATCCGGCACACTAGGGACGTCCAGGAGACCCGCCGAGCGGGCTCCGAGGAACGTCCTTGAGGAGGCCGCCATGCCGGTGACCCCTGCCGACCTCGCCGTCTGGAAGCAGCGGCGGGAACGGTTCGTGATGCTGACCGCCTACGACGCCCTGACCGCCCGGGTGCTCGACGAGGCGGGGATCCCTCTGCTGCTGGTGGGCGACTCGGTCGGCAACAACGTGCTCGGGTACGACACCACCATCCCGGTGACCATGGAGGAGGCGCTGGTCTTCACCGCCGCGGTCGCCCGCGGGGCCCGCAACGCCCTGGTCGTGGCCGACCTGCCGTTCGGGGCCTACCAGGCGTCGGCCGCCCAGGCCATGTCCAACGCCGCCCGGCTGGTCAAGGTGGGCGCCAACGCCGTCAAGCTGGAGGGCGGGCGCCGCTCGGCCAAGGCGGTCCGGCGGATGACCGAGGCCGGCATCCCGGTGATGGGTCACCTCGGCTACACCCCCCAGTCGGCCAACGCCTTCGGCCGCAAGGTCGTCAGGGGCCGCGGCCAGGAGGGGGACGAGCTGCTGGCCGACGCCCTGGCCCTCCAGGAGGCCGGCTGCTTCGCCATCGTGCTGGAGGCGATCCCGTCCGAGCTGGGGACGCGGCTCACCGAGGCCGTCGAGGTGGCCACCATCGGCATCGGCGCCGGCCCCGGCACCGACGCCCAGGTGCTGGTCATCACCGACCTGCTCGGGCTGACCCCGGACCCGACCCCCCGCTTCGTCAAGCGCTACGCCGACCTACGGTCGCTGATGACCGAGGCGGCCGGCCGCTTCGCCAAGGACGTCGCCGAGGGCCACTACCCGGCCGCCGAGCACGAATACCACTGACGGAACTCGGGAACCCTCAGGAACCCATATAGTTGTGGGAACAACTATGATTCGGGCTGCGTTGTGCGGGCAACGTGGCATCCGAGCCATCCGTCCCTGAGGAGGAGACCAGTATGAGTGAGGGAGTCGGCACGACCCCTGGAGTGCGCGTGGTCAACGGCCGCCCGGTGCCCGAGCCCGGCACCTATGAGATCGACCCGTCCCACCAGTCCTTTGAGTTCATCGCCCGCCACCTGATGGCCAAGGTCCGCGGCCGCTTCCCAGGCGTCGGCG
>DASUPQ010000573.1 GCA_036280995.1 Actinomycetota bacterium
ACTGCTTCCGGCCGCCGATCACCCGCCAGACCGGTTGGTGCTCAGCGGCCTTGGCCCGGCGACCAGCACCGCTGCACCGTCCTCCGCCATCCCTCAATTACCGCGGGTTCCTGCTATCCTGCTCGAACACGTGTTCGAGCAGGATAGGCCCTATTGCTCCTCATGAGTAGGAACCGCCTGGCAGGGCTCTCCCTCGCCATGCTGATGGCGCTGTTCCTAACCATGTCCGTCGGGACGAGCGTGATGGGCAAGCAGCCCAGCCAGCGCGCCACGGGCGACATCCCGGCCGGAGACCCGACACCACCCCGGGACGGGATGTTCGTCGGTCCCAAGAGCCCGAGCTATCAACAGCTCACCCCCGCCGCCAAAGGCCTCTACGCGGTGATGCGGGAGGGCTTCGGGATCCGGTCGGTCGGCGGCTGGCGACCATCCGGATCGGTCGAAGGAAGCGACCACCCCCATGGGCGCGCAATCGACGTGATGGTCGACTACCCGAACCCAGCGGGGCGGGCCCTCGGCTGGCGGATCGCGAAGTGGGCGGTCGCCCACGCCGACACCTTCGACGTCAAGTATGTGATCTTCAACGGCCGCATCTGGACCGGGTCCCGCGGCTGGCACGGATACCGGCACCCATCGAATCCATGCAACTGCGACCCAACCCTGCGCCACGACGACCACGTCCACATCTCGGTACGTCACTGAGGGTGTCGGAATCAGCCGCTCGGGCGACACCATCGTCAAGGGAGGCTCGTCTCGGGCGTCGGCATTCGGTCGCGATGGCCGACCCAGGCGAACGCCAGCCGGGCCAAGATCTCCGCTCGCAGTCGATCGCCGCCTGCCCCGGTGGCGCAGCAGGGCCCGCAGATCGCGGGTGGCCTGTGGCGCGATCCAGGCCTCGGCAGCAGATCAGCCCGCCGCAGCGACAGCGAGCACGGCTGGAGGAATCCGGAAGATCGCGAACCTCCAGGGCCAGTCAGTAGCCGGGGTGGGGAAGCGCTCTCCGGCCGCTGGCCGCCGTGTCAGCAAACTCCGGGAACCGCTGTGCTAACCGTCGTTTCTCCCAGGCGGACGACGAGGGATGTCGCTATTGCAGTGCAGTCGAGCCCTCCCGCGCCGGTGAGCGCGGAAGCTCCTCCACCGACACTCCCGAGCTGGGGTGATCACTTGCCCTCGCTGTAGGCGTCGTGGTAGTTCCACCACTGGTACGGCGGGGTTTGCGGGTAACCCTCTGGCGAGTCCTCCCATTCCTCCTGGCGGCCGAGCGCGGTGATGTCGAGGTAGTTCCAGGTGTTCCCCATCTGCTCGTCGCCGCGGGCGTCGATGAAGTAGGTGCGGAAGATCCGGTCGCCCTCGCGGAGAAACGCGTTGGTGCCGTGCCACTCGTCGACGTCGAAGTCCTTGTCGAAGTCGTCGGTGATCGTGTACCAGGGGATGTGCTCCCATCCGTGGCGCTCCTTCAGGCCCTGGATCTCGGCCTGGGGGGCGCGCGAGGCGAACACCAGCGTCGTGTCCCGCGCGTTCAGGTGGGCGGGGTGCGCGACCTGGTCGGCGACGAACGAGCAGCCCACGCACGCCCGCTCCGGATATGAGCCGCCCTCGGCGTAGGTGGTGACCTCGGGCCCGTAGAAGGCGCGGTAGACGATCAACTGACGGCGGCCATCGAAGAGGTCGAGCAGGCTCGCCATGCCGTCGGGCCCGTCGAACTGGTACGCCTTGTCCACGGCCAGCCATGGCATCCGCCGACGCTCGGCGGCGAGCCCGTCACGGGCGCGGGTCAGCTCCTTTTCCTTCACGAGCAGCTCCTGGCGCGCAGCTTCCCACTCCTGCGGCGACACGATCGGGGGTGTCTTCATGCCGACTCCTCTCAAGACTTGGGGCCGAGGTCGTCTGAGCGTCCAGCTTCGAGTCGCGACCACTGGGCGGTGGGGCGTCTGGGTGTCCGCTCATGCGACTCGTGGAGCATCCCATGCCGGTGGAACAGCTTCGAGGTGACGGGCGAGCGCAGCGACGAACCTCGGCAGCTGCCGGTAGCCCTTGCGCCGGCGAAGCCGCGTTCCGGGTTGAGCTACCAGTACGTCAGTTGGGCAGCCTGGCGACCAGGCTGGCGTAGGCGACGTGGCCGAAGAGGCGGCCTCCGGCGATGCGCTGACGGGCCCCGGCCTTGAGCGCGGCGGTGGTGGCCTCGCCGATCCGTCCGGCGGCAACCAAGGCGTCCGCGCCCCGGTCGACGATCGTTGGGGTTTGGCGGGCGTCCCGGGTCTCGACATAGCCGTAGCTCCGGTTCGAAGCCCGCCTGGTCCAGCAGCCCTGGCAGCCGTCGTACCAGCCACGGGTCGTGGACGCTGAACTCCACTGGATCTCGGGACCGTCGCCGCCAGCGACCTGGGTCTGCCGGTCGCCCAGAAGGCTGAACCCGCCTTCTCTGGCCGGACGCTTCAGCGGCAATCGCGATGGCCGAGGCGCTGCTGTCGCCGTCGGTCACCCGACGGGTGATCCAGGAGTTGGCCCGGCAGCAGCGGTATGTCCCCCGTCGTCGCACCTGAACCGCCTCACCCAGCGGGAGCTGGAGGTGCTGCGCCTGGTCGCTCAGGACTGTCCAACGCCGAGATCGCCGCGACCCTGTACCTCAGCGAGGCGACCGTCAAGACCCACACCTGGCCAAGCTGGGCCTGCGCGACCGGGTGCAGGCGGTGATCTTCGCCTACAAGCAGAACATCATCGACGCCTAGCCAGGCCCCACCCGAGGGGGTTGGCTCAGGGACGCTGCGGCGTGGTGGGCTCACCCGCTGAGCCGGACGCGTTGGCCGCCCAGACGACGACCGCCCGGTTATAGCCCTCCAGGAGGTCATCGA
>DASUPQ010000574.1 GCA_036280995.1 Actinomycetota bacterium
GACGGCGGTGCTTGGGTGAAGCATAGAGGCGGCTCAGGTACGAGCCGTCGGTCAGCCGCTCGCGGCAGGGCAGCACCTGGTTCTTGCGCACCCGCCAGAGCAGGACCGCACCCGAAGCGGCGGCCGTCCGCCACAACTCGAAGCCGACAAAGGCCCGGTCGGCCAGGCACAACATGTCAGGCTGCAGCTGCTGCAACAGCTCAAGCGCCAGATGGGCCTCGCTGACCTGATACCGGTCGAGGGCAGCGGCAAAGATCGCATGGGTGCCGGTCTCGGCCAGCGTGAGCAGGCGCAGCTGCGGAAAGCTGCTGCTGCCGCGCGATGCCGCTGGGCGGCCGAAGCGCTCTTCCAGTTCCGGCGTGTCGGCCAGGTCGATGGTGGTACCGTCCAGGCCGACCAGCCGGCGTCCCCGGTACCAGGCCCCCCGCGTGTCCGGCTCGGCCAGCGGGCGCGCCACGCGGGCGAACAGCTGCTTGAGCGGGCTGGCGCCGAGCCGGATCCGCGCCTTGGTGATGGCGGACTTGTCGGCCAGGGCCGGATCCGCCCCTTTCAGCCGCAACCAGCGCACGCCCTCGAGCAGACAGCGCAGGACCTCGCCATAGGAGGCCTGGGCATAAAGCGCCAGGGCCATGACGTAGTAGACCACCAGCCGCGCCGGCAGCTGCCGCTGGCGCCGGCTCTGCCGGCCAGTGTCGGCCAGCACGGCGTCGATCAGCCCGGCGGGGACGGTGGTGGTCAGCACGCCCAGGGTAACGTAATCGCTGAGCCGGGTGCCGTTCGGCAGACGCGCCGGGGTTCGCGCCATCGCCGTTGCCTCTCCCTGTCTGAGACAGGCAGATACCAGCCACGAAGCGGCATTAAGTCAACGGTATTGCTGTTAGCCCGGATTTCCCATTTGACCTCGAACGCGGCTGACACTCGGTGGCGATTCTGCTAGCCGAATCAGCAGCGTAGCGGTGATCAGGCGGGCGTGCGATGGCGGACGCGGCGGGTGAAACGAGAAAACCCCTGCGGGTCGCCTTCGACCGCCGCCTCAAGCTCGAGTTCCACGGCGCCAGGATCACCTCCGACGGCGGCCTGCTTGCGTATCGCGAGCTGGACGACGCCCTCGGCCTGACCGCGACGGCCGTCTCGGCCCTCGCCGAGGGCCGGCGCGGCAAGAACATCCGCCACCGGCTGCTCGGTCTGTTGCGGCAAGCGGTCTACGGCCGGCTCGCCGGCTACGAGGACGTGAACGACGCCGAACGGCTCGCCCGCGACCCGGCGATGCGCGCCATCGTCGGCCGCGAAGGGCTCGACCGGCCGGCCGCGTCGGGCAGCGAGATGGGCCGCTTCGAGACCGAGTGGCTGGCCACCGAGGCCAACCTCGCCGCGCTCACGGACCTGTCCGGCAGCTGGATCGACCGGGTGCACGCGCGCCGACCGCCCGACGGCATCATCTTGGACATGGACAGCTCCGAGAGCCCGACCTACGGCGAGCAGGGGGGCTCGGCTTGGAACGGCCACTTCCGCTGCTCCTGTTACCACCCGCTGTTCGTCTTCAACCAGTTCGGCGACCTCGAGCGCTGCCTGCTGCGGCCCGGCAACGTCCACAGCGCCGACGCGTGGCGCTCGGTGCTGGTGCCGGTGATCGCCCGCTACCGCGGCCGGGGCTTCGTCCTCTACTTCCGCGGCGACGCGGCGTTCGCCAAGCCCGAGCTGTACGAGCTGCTCGAGGTCGAGGACATCGGCTACGCCGTCCGGCTGCCGGCCAACCCGGTCCTGCAGGAACGGATCGGCCACCTGCTGACCCGGCCCGTCGGCCGCCCGCCGAAGAGGCCGCAGGTGTTCCACGCCAGCTTCACCTACCAGGCCCAGAGCTGGGCCAAGCCGCGGCGGGTGGTGGCCAAGGTCGAGTGGCACCAAGGCGAGCTCTGCCCGCGGATCGGGTTCATCGTCACCAACCTGACCCGACCAGCCGAGCGGGTCAGCAAGTTCTACAACGGCCGCGGCACGGCGGAGCAGTGGATCAAGGAGGGCAAGAACGCGCTGCGGTGGACCCGGCTGTCCTGCCGCGCCTTCCGGGACAACGCGGTGCGGCTGCAGCTGTTCGCGCTCGCCTACAACCTGGCCAACTTCCTGCGCTCGCTCGTCTTGCCGAACGAGGCGGCGCAGTGGTCGCTCACCACCTTGCGCGAGAAGCTCGTGAAGATCGGCGCCCGGATCGTGCGCCACGGCCGCTATGTGGTCTTCCAGCTCGCGGAGGTGGCGGTGCCGCGAGCATTGTTCGCCGCGATCCTGCGCCGGATCGCTCGCTTGCGGGGACCGCCCGTGGCGGCGGCCTGAGGGGAGCGAGCGATGAGGCAGGCGAAGCCGAGGGGAGAGCTGTGCGCCGAAGATCGACCAGCAGGGCCAAAGCGGCCCGGACCGGGCTGCAGGCCGGGTCCAGCGGCTCTTCTCACCCGAGATAAACCGCCGGGCATGCCTTCCCGTTGACCGAAGATCAG
>DASUPQ010000575.1 GCA_036280995.1 Actinomycetota bacterium
GTGGTCGAGGGCGTGGCCGCGGCGCTCGGGTCGCCGCGCCGGCTGCGGCTGCTGCACCTGCTGACGGTGGCCGACGGGCTGGCCACCGGCCCGGCCGCCTGGAACGACTGGAAGGGGACGCTGGTCGCCGACCTGGCCGCCCGGGTCCTGCACGTGCTCGAGCGGGGGACGGCGCCAGCCCCCGGCGACCCGGAGGCGCTGGCGGCCAGGGTCGAGGCGGCCCGCCCGGCCCTGGCCGGCCAGGCCGCCCGCCTGCTGGCCACCCTGCCCGACTCGTACCTGTCCACCCTGGGCACGACCGACGTCGGGGAGCTGGCCGAGGAGCTGGAGCTGCTGGCCGACCCGCCGGGGCCGGGCGGGGTCCGCTACCGGGTCGACCCGTCGGGCGACGGGCACGGGCTGGTGACGGTGTGCGCCGCCGACCGGCCGGGGACGCTGGCCCGGACCACCGGGGTGCTGGCCCTGCACCGGGTGTCGGTGCTGCGGGCCCATGTCTGGTCGACCAGCGCCGGCCTGGCCCTGCAGCGGTTCGCCGTCCAGGCGCCGCCCAACCTGCGCTGGGAGCGCCTCGGCGCCGACCTGGACGCCGCCTGGGCGGGCCGCCTGGCCGTCGAGGCGCGGCTGGAGCGCAAGGCCCGCGACTACCGCCCGCCCGCCCCGGTCGAGCCCGACGTGCGGGTCCTGCCCCACGAGTCGGCCCACTCGACCGTGGTCGAGGTCCGGGCCGCCGACGCCCTCGGCCTGCTCCACGCCATGGCCGCCGCCCTCGGCGACCTCGACCTGGACGTCCGCGTGGCCAAGATCGACACATTGGGCGACCGGGTCGTGGACACCTTCTACGTCCGCTCCCCCTGGGGGGCCAAGCTCAGCCACGACCAGGCCGACGAGCTCACCCTGGCCATCCGCCACCGCACCGGCCGACTCCTCGGCGGCTGACTGCTAGGCTCCGGGCGTCAGGCCCGGTGGGCCATCGAGGAAGGAGCGAGCGATGTCGGAGCAGGTGCCCCCGCCCCCACCCCCCATCCCACCGGCCGGCCCTCCCGGCGGCGGCCCACCGGCCGGCGGCCCTCCTCCAGGCGGTCCGCCGGGGCAAGGGCCGCTCCCCGCCGACCAGGAGCGGCTGTGGGCGATGCTGTCCCATCTGCTGTCGTTCGTGGCCGCCTACCTGTTCCTCGGGTTCGTGGCCCCGCTGATCATCCTGCTGGTGTTCGGCCAGCGCTCGGCCTTCGTGCGCGCCAACGCCGTCGAGTCGCTCAACTTCAACCTGAGCTGGCTCCTCTACGCGATCATCTCGGTGGTCCTGTTCGTCGTCGGGATCGGCATCTTCCTCCTGCTCGGCCTCGGCATCGCCTACGTGATCCTGATCGTGATCGCGTCGATCCGGGCCAACAACGGCGAGCTCTACCGCTACCCGCTGACCATCCGGCTCGTCCGCTAGGCCAACGGGCAGGCGCAGGGGGTGGCGCCGCAGCGGGGGCAGTCGCCGGCGTAGCGGCCGACCGCCTTGGCCAGGTCGACCCCGACCAGGTTGGCCACGCTGGCCAGCCAGGCCAGGGCGTCCCCGAGCTCGTGCTCCAGGGCGGCCGGGTCGCCGCCCCGGAGCGCCTTGGCCACCTCGCCGACCTCCTCGACCCACCAGCGGAAGGTCCCGTCGACCCCACGGGCCCGGTCCCGGTCCCCGTACAGCGCCTCGATCCGGTGCTGCAGCTCGGCGAGCTCCACGTACCCCTCCCGTCCTGTCGCGACCGGCTTCTATCCTCATCCCATGGTGGCGCTCAAGGACGAGATGCTGAGCCGTCTCGCACAGCATGCCAACGTGGCCCAGTTCGTCAGCTTCGGCCCCGGCCAGGACCTGCCGCAGCGGCACGCCCGCCTGCGCGGCCACCGGCCCGACCACCGCTTCGCCGGCGCCGCCGAGGCGGTCGGCGCCCTCCTCGCCCTGGCCGGGAGCGGCTCGGTCAACGTCCGCAGCTTCGCGCCCGGGGCGCCCAGGGGCGGCCCGTTCAGCTACGGCCTGACCCGCGGCGACGACGTCCTGGCGGTCCTGCGCGCCCGCGCCGCCGACGGCCTGCACACGATCGCCAACGAGACGGTCGACGTCGACGACGGGGGGGTCTCGGGGGTCGCCCTCGGCGGCCTGGTCGAGTTCGCCCCCGGGGACACGCCCCGGTCGGTGGAGCGGCCCGGCACCGTCGCCCTGGCCCACGACCACGCCGTCGCGCTGCTGCGCACCGTCTACGGCTTCACCCCCGACCTGGCGGCCACGCCGACCGAGCGGATCGAGTTCAGCGTCCACCCGCTCGTCGCCGGCGTCCGCCAGACCCACACGATCATCTGGGAGACCGAGCGGGTCGACCCGGCCCCGCTGGCCAAGCCGCTGACCTGGCCCAACCGGTTCAGCCGCTTCCTCGGGGACAAGGCCTTCGGCCTGCTCGCCGCCGACCTGCACGACCTGCCCGTGCCGGCCACGACCGTGGTCGGCCGCCGGGTCGCCCCGTTCCGCTTCGGCCGCCCCACCGGCAGCGGCGAGTGGTGGGCCCGCACCTGCCCGGCCGAGCCGGCCCCCGGCCGGTTCACGACCCAGCGGGGCTGGCGGGACCCGTTCGCCCTCCTGTCGGAGGAGGACCCCACGGGCACGGCCATCGTGTCCGTCCTCGCCCAGGAGGGGGTCGGGGCGCGATGGTCAGGGGCCGCCCTCCCCGACGGCGCCGGCGGCCTGCTGATCGAGGGCGTCGCCGGGTCCGGGGAGGACTTCATGCTCGCCCGCGCGGCCCCGGCCACCCTCCCGGAGCGGGTGGCCGACGACGTGCGGCGGGTCGGGTCCCGGGCCGCCGCCGCCCTCGGCCCGGTCCGCTTCGAATGGGCCCACGACGGCGCCGGCGCCTGGGTCGTCCAGCTCCACCTGGCCACGGTGGCGGCGTCCGGCGCCACCATCTACCCGGGGACGCCGTCGCGTTGGCGCCGCTTCGACCCGTCCCTCGGCCTGGAGCGGCTCCGCGAGCTCGTCGCCACCGTCCCCCCCGGCGAGGGCGTCGAGCTCACCGGCGACGTCGGCGTCACCTCCCACGCCGGCGACCTCCTCCGCCGGGCGGCGATCCCGTCGCGGCTGGCCGCGATCCGGCGGGGTTGACGGGCCCGGATCATGGAGGCGGCCTGAGGGGTCCAGGCCGGGAACGGATCGAGATGCAGCACGCCTCCGCGGCGCCGTCCGGCGGCATCTTCATCAGCTAGCGCCGGCAGGACGCCAGTCACCTGCTGCTGCCGGCCGACGACCAGCCGGACAGCCTGCGCGTGTGCCGCCCGGAGAGCTGGGAGGTGCGGTCGCGGCGGCCGGGCCTGCTGGAGCTGCGCTCGCCCACCAGCCAGCGCATGACCGTCAGCGGGTCGCCTTCCCCGAACTGGACGGGTAGCG